>JAIYAI010000735.1 GCA_027489135.1 Acetobacteraceae bacterium | reverse complement strand
CCCCACAAGCGAGGAGCCAAGCTTCGGCACGGAGCCGAGCAGCCCCTGGGTGTAGGGATGCCGCGGCGTGCGGAAGAGCGGCCCGACCTTGGCCTCCTCGACCTTGCGGCCGGCATACATGACCACCACCCGCTCCGCGACCTCGGCGACGACGCCGAGATCATGCGTGATCAGGATGATGGCGGCGCCGACGCGATGCTTCAGGTCCCGCATCAGGTCGAGGATCTGCGCCTGGATGGTGACGTCGAGCGCGGTGGTCGGCTCGTCCGCGATCAGCAGCTTCGGGTTGCAGGCCAGCGCGATGGCGATCATCACGCGCTGGCGCATGCCGCCCGAAAGCTGGTGCGGGTATTCGCGCACGCGCCGCACCGGTTCCGGGATGCCGACCAGGGTCAGCATCTCGATCGCCTTCTGCTCCGCCTGCTGGGCGGAGAGGCCCTGGTGCAGGCGCAGCGTCTCGCCGATCTGCCGCCCCACGGTGAGGACGGGGTTCAGCGAGGTCATCGGCTCCTGGAAGATCATGCTGATCTCGTTGCCGCGGATGTCGCGCATCTCGCGGTCCGAGCAGTCCAGCAGGTTCTTGCCGTTGAAGCGGATCTGGCCGGCGATCTTGCCCGGCGGCTCCGGAATGAGCCGCAGGATGGACATCGCCGTGACGGACTTGCCGCAGCCCGATTCGCCGACGACGGCGAGCGTCTCCCCCGCCTCCACATGGAAGGTGACGCCGTCGACGGCCCGGTTGACCCCATCCGGCGTGCGGAAATGGGTCTGGAGGTTCTCGATCTCGAGCAGAGCCACGTCAGACCTTCCCCATGATCCGCTGATATCCGGCACGCCGCAGTTCAGGCGTGCCGAGCCGCCGAAGGGCGGCCGCGGCTGGTGCCGCGAAGCCAAGCCGCCGCAGGCGGCGCCCGGCGTTTGAGGGCGCCATGATCAAAGCCTCTTCGCCATGCGCGGGTCGAGGGCGTCGCGCAGCCCGTCGCCGACGAGGTTGATGGAAAGCACGGTGATCGAGAGGAAGATCGCCGGGAAGAAGACGATGTACGGCTTCACCTGCCAGAGCGCCCGGCCCTCCGCCATGATGTTCCCCCAGGAGGGGATGATCGGCGGCGTGCCGGCGCCGATGAACGACAGGATCGATTCCGTGATCATCGCCGCGGCGCAGATGAAGGTGGCCTGCACCGTCAGCGGCGCCAGGGTGTTCGGCAGGATGTGGCGGATAATGATGGTCGGCGTCCGCGTGCCCGCCGCGATCGCCGCCTCGACATAGGGCTGCTCGCGCAGGGACAGCACGACGCCACGCACCAGGCGGGAGACGCGCGGTACCTCCGCGATCGTGATGGCGATGATGACGTTCTGCACCGACCCGCGGGTCAGCGCCATCAGCGCGATGGCCAGCAGGATGGGCGGGATCGACATCAGCCCGTCCATGATGCGCATGATGATGCTGTCGGCGAGGCGGATGTAGCCAGAGACCAGGCCGATGGTCAGGCCGATGATCGAGGCGCAGAAGGCGACCGCGAAGCCGACCAGCAGCGACACCCGCGCGCCGTACATCACGCGGGAATAGACGTCGCGGCCCAGCATGTCCGTGCCGAACCAGTACTGCGCGGAGGGTTCCCGCGTGCGCCGCGCCGGGGCCAGCGCCGTCGGATCCGTCGTGCCGAGATAGGGCGCGAAGATCGCGATGAAGATCATCGTCGCGATGATGAAGAGCCCGACCGACATGGTCGGATGCCGGCGGATGAAGCCGAGGACGCCCTTTCGGGCCTTCACCGGCGGCAGCACGTCCGGCATCACCGGGGCGGCGTTGATGCCGGGCGGCAGGGTGGCGGGTGGCGCCGCGGGCGCCATCACGGTCGCGGAGGCCATCAGCGGGGGCTCCCTTTCACAGCGGCGCGCATCAATGCGGGATCCGAGGGTCGAACGGCGTCCATCAGTACCGGATCCGCGGGTCGAACAGGGTGTAGACCAGGTCGATGCCGAGGTTCACCAGCACGTAGACGAAGCTGAACAGCAGCACGACGCCTTGGATGACGGGGTAGTCGCGGCGCAGGATGGCATCCACGGTCAGGCGGCCGAGGCCGGGGATGGCGAAGACGCTTTCCGTCACCACCGCGCCGCCGATCAGCAGCGCGATGCCGATGCCGATGACGGTCACGATCGGCACGGCGGCGTTCTTCAGCGCGTGCAGGAACAGGATGCTTCCTTGCCCCGCGCCCTTGGCGCGGGCGGTGCGGATGTAGTCCTGGCTCAGCACCTCCAGCATCGTCGCGCGGGTGATGCGGGCGATCAGCGCGATGTAGACGCCGCCGAGGGCCACCGCCGGCAGGATCAGGTTCTCGAGCCAGGGCCAGAGCCCCTCGCTGAGCGCCGTGTAGCCCTGCACCGGCAGCCAATCGAGTTCGAGCGCGAAGATGTAGGCCAGCAGGTAGCCCACCACGAAGACGGGCACGGAGAAGCCCAGCACCGCCATGCCCATGACGGCGCGGTCGATCAGCGTGCCCTGCTTCCAGGCGGCGATGACGCCGAGCGGGATGGCCACGGACACCGCCAGGATCACGGTCAGCACCATCAGCGACAGGGTCGGCTCGATGCGCTGCTGGATCATGGTGGTGACGGGGAGGTTGGTGAAGATCGACACCCCCATGTCGCCCTGGAGGATGCGGAACACCCATTCGCCGAAGCGCACCAGGAAGGGGCGATCCAGGCCGAGCGAGGCGCGGATGCGCTCCACATCGTCGGGCGTCGCCTGGTCGCCGGCGATCACCGCCGCCGGGTCGCCCGGCGCGATGTAGAGCAGGGAGAAGACGAAGAGCGCGACGATGGCCATGACAGGGATCGTCGCCAGGACACGCCGCACGATGTAGTTGAACATCAGCGTTGCGCCTCCGGTGCGGCCGACCGATTCACGCCTCCGGGCCCTGCGGCCCTGCGGCGATCGGACGGCATGGTCGGCCCCGACCAATTCACGCCTCCGGGCCCTGCGGCCCTGCGGCGATCGGACGGGAGGGTCAGCCCCGACCAATTCACGCCTCCGGGCCCTGCGGCCCTGCGGCGATCGGACGGCAGGGTCGGCCCCGACCGATTCACGCCTCCGGGCCCTGCGGCCCTGCGGCGATCGGACGGGAGGGTTCTCGATCGGGACAGCATCACGACTTGCCCACGCCCCAGAAGAACGGGATCGGGCCCTTGCCGACGCCGGTCACATTGGCGCGCCAGGCCTGGTACTGCAGGAAGAAGCCCGTGGGCGCGTAGACCACGTTCTCCATCGCCGCCTTGTTCAGGCGGCGGATCGCGGCCTTCTCCTCATCGAGGTTCTTTGCCTCGAACCAGTTCGTAACCTCGGTCTCCACGGACGGCACGTCGGGCCAGCCGAACCAGGCGCGCTCCCCGTTCGCCCGGATGGCGATGTAGACGGCCGGGTTGATGGCGTCCGCGCCGGCATGCCAGGTGTGGAACATCGACCAGCCGCCCTGGCCGAGCGGATTCTTCATCGCGCGCCGCTGGCCGACCGTGCCCCAGTCCGTCGCCACGAAGTCGACGTTGAAGCCGATGCGCTTCAGCAGGTCCGCGGTGACGTCGCCCATCGCCTTGGTGATGGGCTGGTCCTGGGCGACGATGCAGGGCACGGGCGTGCCGGCATAGCCGCTCTCGGCCAGCAGCCGCTTGGCGAGGTCGAGGTTGCGCGGACCCTTGAGGATCTCGCCGCCCTCCTCGGTGTACAGCGGCGTGCCGGGCGTGAAGAAGCTCGGCAGCGGCTTCCACATCTGCTGGTCGCCGCCGACCAGGGCGGCCATGTAGTCTTCCTGGCTCAGCGCCGCCATCACCGCCTGGCGCGCCTTCACGTTGTTGAAGGGCGGTGTCAGGTAGTTCATGCGGAAGGCACCGATGTTGCCGAGCGGATCGGCAATGTCGGCGCGCACGTTTCGATTGCGGCGAAGCTGCGGGATCAGGTCGGTGATCGGGTTCTCCCACCAGTCCACCTCGCCGTTCTGCAGCGCGGCGGAGGCCGTGGCGGGATCGGGCATGATGATCCACTCGACCCGGTCAACCAGCATGCGCTTGCCGCCGGCGAGCCAGTTCGAAGCCTCCTGCCGCGGCTGATAATCGGCGAAGCGCTCGAACACCGCCTTGGCGCCGGGCACCCATTCATTGCGCACGAAGCGCATCGGGCCGGAACCGATATACTCGCTGACCTGCTGGAAGGGATCGGTCTTCGCCAGCCGCTCCGGCATGATGAAGGCCATCGGCGTCGAATTCTTGCCCAGCGCCACCAGCAGCTTCGGGTAGGGCTTGCTGAGCACGAGGCGGAAGTTGCGGTCATCGACCGCGACGAACTCCTGCATCAGGGCCTTGACCATCAGCCCCATCGAATCGCGCGCCATCCAGCGCGTGATGCTGGCGACCACGTCCTTCGAGGTCACCGCGGAGCCGTCATGGAATTTGAGGCCGGGGCGCAGGCGGAAGCTCCAGGTCAGGCCATCGCCGCTGACCTCCTCGGACTCCACCATCTGCCGCTGCGGCTGGAGGTTCGAATCGAAGCCGTAGAGCGTATCCCAGACCAGCACCGCGGCGTTGCGGACGACGTACTGCGTGCCCCAGATCGGGTCGAAATTCGCCAGGTTCGCCTGCGGCACGAAGCGCAGGGTCCGGGCGTTGGCGCCCTGGGAGTAGGCGGGGGCGGCGAGGCCGGAGAGCGCCACGGCGCCCGCACCGGCCTTCAGGAAAGTCCTGCGATCCATAATCTCTGTCGTCTCCCAGTCCGGGCCCTGTCGCCCGCATTGCCATCAAACTGCCTCATCGGCGGGCAGCGCGCCAGCGCCCTTGCGGCGTGGCGCCTGCCCCGATGCGGTCCTTGCGCCCGGATCAGCACATGCCGTGCCAGTCCGGCGGCTACCCCCTCCGAACCCCCCAGAAGATCGGCGGGCCGCCCGTGACCATGTTGGTCAGGCTGCGCCGATAGGCCTGGGGCGGCCGCAGCAGGCCGAGCGGGATGAAGGGCGCCTCCTCCCAGACCAGCGCCTGCAACGCTTCGGCGATCCGCTTCTCGGCCGCCGCATCGGGCGCATCGAACCAGGCCTCGCGCAGCTTCTCGCGCGGGTCGGAGGTGGCCCAGCCGAACCAGCCCTGGGCGCCGTTGCCGCGCAGCGGCTGGTGGCTGCCGGGGACGGAGACGTCGAGCCCCTCCCAGGTCGTGCAGAAGACGTTCCAGCCGCCCTTCTCCGGCGGTTCGCGGCTGGCGCGGCGCTGCACCAGCGTGCCCCAGTCCATGCTCTGCAGGTCGACGGTGAAGCCGACCTTGCGCATGGTGTCGGCCGCGACCTCGGCCAGCGCCGCGAGGGTCGGAAAGTCGGAGGGCTGCAGCACCACCACCTTCCTCCCGTCATAGCCGCTGGCCTTCAGCGCGGCCTGGGCCTTGGCCAGGTCTCGCGGGCCGGACAGGATCTCGAGCCCCGTGTCGTTCGCCAGCGGCGTGCCGGGGGTGAAGGCGCCCGCCGGCACCTGCCACAGCGCCGGATCCTCGCCGAGGGCGGCCTGCATGAAGCTCTTCTGGTCGATCGCCGGGAACAGCGCGCGGCGGACCTCCACCCGATCGAAGGGCGGATGCAGGTGATTGAAGCGCAGCACGCCGAGCGCGCCCGCGGTGTTCACCACCTCCACCGCGATGTCGCGGTTGCGCCGCAGCACGGGCAGCAGGTCCGCGAGCGGCGTTTCCCACCAGTCCGCCTCACCGGCCTGCAGCGCCGCGGCGGCGGTGGCGGGGTCAGGCATGACGCGCCACTCGACGCGGTCGAAATACACACGCTTGCCGCCGGCCAGGAAATCCCTGGGCTCGTCGCGCGCGACGTAGTCGGCGTTGCGCTCATAGGCGGCGAGGCTGCCGGGCACCCACTGGTCGGCGCGGAAGCGGTAGGGGCCGCTGCCCACCACCTCCGTCACCTGGGTGAAAGGATCGGTGCGGGCCAGACGTTCCGGCATGATGGCGCAGAGATTGGCCGAGGCCTTGCCGAGCGCGCCGATCAGCCCCGGCCAGGGACGCTTGAGGCGGATCTCGAAACGGTCGTCCTCGAGCGGCTTCATCTCCTCCAGCAACTGGCCGAGCCGCTGGCCCAGCACGTCGCGCTTCGACCAGCGCGTGATGGAGGCGATGCAGTCCTGCGCCCGCACCGGCGTCGCGTCGTGGAAGCGGAGTTCGGGGCGGAGCTTGATGGTCAGCGTCAGGCCATCGGCGGAGGTCTCCGCGCCCTCGGCCATCTGCGGCTTCGGCTTGAAGTCCCGGCCGAGCCCGAAGAGGGTGTCGAAGACCATCAGCGCGTGGTTCCGCGCGAGAGTCGTCGTCGTCCAGATCGGGTCGATATTGGCGAGGTTGCCCTGCGGGATGAAGCGCAGGGTCCGCGCGGCCGAGCCCTGCGCGCCGACGACGCGCGGCATGGCGAGCGTGGCGCCCGTGCCAAGCATCAGCGCGCGACGTTGGATCATCGCTTCGGGCCCCCGGTTGCGGCGCCGGTGCATGCCAGATCACCCCGCCGCGGTCCAGGGCCGGCGGTCAGTTCCAGTGCACTTCGGCAACGGCCAGGAGACCCATCACGATCCCGACCAGCGCCGCCGGCGCGGCGAGGATCAGCAGCACCAGGCTCGCCGCCCGCCGCCGACCGCGGCGTTCCAGCCAGAAGGCCAGCCCCAGCACCGCCGCCGGCGCGACCAGCGTCGCCGCCCAGAGCTTGATGTTGAAGCCGGAGACGGAGCCGTCGCCGAGGCCCTGGAGGAAGAAGAAGACCAGCCCCGCCAGGACCAGGACGCCGATGCCGAAGAGGATGCGAAAGGTCACCGCGCGGTGCCGACCAGCTTCTCCACCCAGGATTCCACGGGGTCGCCGCTGCCCATGTCGGCCTGCACGATCCCGTCGATCATGAAGGTCGGCGAGACATGGATGCCGTTCTGCCGGGCGTAGCGGGCATGCCACTTCACCGCGGCCTGCAGGTCGGGGTCGGCGAAGGCCTCCGCAAGGGAGAGACCCGTATAGCCCTCGATCCGCGCGATGATCTGGTTCGGCGTCGCCTTCATGTTGGGGCCGCGGCAGTGCTTCTCGAACTCGAACTCCTCGCGGCGCTTGCCGACCTCAACTAGCACGCGCTTCGCGGCCTCCTTCCCTTCCTGCAGGGTGGACGCCGCAAGGACGCAGCGCACCACCACGCCCGAGAACATGTGCCAGGGCTGCGACTGCAGCCGGATGCGCAGCGTGATGCGGTCCGCCCCCGCCTGATCCAGCAGCGCGTCGAACTTGCCGAGCGCGCGGACGGAGAAGGGGCAGGTCGGCTCCAGGAAGGCCTCGAAGACCCGGGGGCCGTGGCCCCAGTCGAGCGGATCGGGACGGCGCGTCGCGCTCATGCGGTGTGGTTCCTCACCCCTTGCCGATGTTCCAGAAGGCGGTCACCGGCGCCTTGAACACGCCCGTCACGTTGCGGCGCCAGGCGCTGGGCTGCCAGTAGTACCCCAGCGGCACATAGGGCAGCACCTGCATGGCCCGCGCATTCAGCGCATCCGCCACGCGCTTGCCCTCGGCCGGGTCGGGCGCGTCGATCCACGCGGCGCGCAGCCGCTCGATCTCGGCATCCTCGGGCCAGCCGAACCAGGCCCCGGCGCCGTTGGACCGCAGGAACAGGTGGAAGACCGGCAGCCCGACCGATTGCCCCGATGTGGTGGTGTGGATCACCGACCAGCCGCCCTTGTCGACCGGCTCCTTGCTGGTGCGGCGCTGCACCAGCGTGCCCCAGTCGGTCGAGATCAGTTCCAGGTTGAAGCCCATGCGCCGCATCACGTCGGCCATCACCAGGGACAGCGCATTGATCTGCGGGTAGTCGCCCGGCGCGATCAGCACCGTCTTCTCGCCGTTGTAGCCAGCGGCGGCGAGCGCGGCCTTCGCCTTGTCGATGCTGTGGGTCTTGAGGACGCCGCTGCCGGTCTCGTTCGCCAGCGCCGTCCCGCAGGTGAAGACTCCCTCGCAGACGCCCCAGCCATCGGGCTCGTTGCCGGCGACGGCGCGCAGGTAGTCGCGCTGGTCCACCGCCATCGCCACGGCCTGGCGGATGGCGGGGTTGTTGAAGGGCGGCTGCAGGTGGTTGAAGCGAAGGACGCCATAGGTGCCGTCCAGCAGGCGCTGCTGCACGACGAGTTCGCGGTTGCGGCGCATCAGCGGCAGCAGGTCGTGCAGCGGGTATTCCCAGTAGTCCTGCTCGCCGGTCATCATCGCATTGGCCGCGGTGGAGGGATCGGTGATCACCGTCCACTCGACCCGCTCGATCTTCGGAACGCGACCGCCGGCGAGACCATCCACCGGCTCGTTGCGCGCGACATAGTCGGCGTTGCGCGCCCAGACCGCACGCTGGCCCGGGTTCCATTCGCTGGCGAGGAAGCGGAAGGGCCCGCTGCCGGTGGTGTCGCGGATCTGCTGGAACGGGTCGGTCGCGGCCACGCGCGCCGGCATGACGAAGCAGGGGTTCTGCGACTGGCCGATGGCCAGGGCCAGCAGCGGGAAGCGCTGCTTCAGGCGGAACCGGAAGCGCCGGTCGTCGACCGCGGCCAGGTCCTCGACGCGGCCCATGAGCACCTGGCCGAAGGTGTCGCGCGCCGCCCAACGGCGAATGGAGGCCACGCAGTCCGCCGCCGTCACCCGCTCCCCGTCGTGGAATTTCAGACCCTCGCGGAGGGTGAACTCCCAGGCAAGGCCGTCCGGGGCGGTGGTCCAGCCCTCCGCCATCTGCGGCCGGACCTCCCCCTTGGCGTCGAGGGCGCAGATCTGGTCATAGATCAGGAAGGCGTGGTTCCGCGTCACCACCGCCGTCGTCCAGAAGGGATCGAGGCTGGTCAGATTGGCCTGGGGGATGACGCGCAGCGTGCGCGCCGCCGCCCCCTGGGCCAATGCCGGGGCGCGGGGCGCGGCGGCGACAGCGGCAGCACCGGCCAGAAGCGAACGACGATGCATCATCAAGCCTTCTTGAGGTTCCAGAAGATCGCGAAGCCCGGCACGCGGTCCGTCACCGTCCGCCGCCGCGCCGTATTCGTCCAGTAGGCGCCGAGCGGGATGTAGGGCAGCTCGTCCATACCGACCGTCTGGATCTCCCGCGCGATCGCCTGCTCGGCGGCGAGGGTCGGCGCATCGAACCAGGCGTCGCGCAGCTCCTCGAGCTTCGGCAGGGTCGGCCAGCCCGGCCAGCCGCCGAGGCCATTGCCGCGCAGCGGGAAATGCCCCGCAGGATCGGCGAATTCGAAGCTGCCGAAGGTCGTCAGCACCACCGACCAGCCGCCCTTGTCCACCGGCT
>JAIYAI010000789.1 GCA_027489135.1 Acetobacteraceae bacterium | reverse complement strand
GGACGCGATCCTGGCGACCAACACCTCCTCCATCCCGATCACGCGGCTTGCCGCCGCCACCGACCGTCCGCACCTGTTCGTCGGCATGCACTTCTTCAACCCCGTGCCGATGATGAAGCTGGTCGAGGTGATCAAGGGCCTGGCGACCGACGACGCCACCGTCGCGGCCGTCGCTACCCTGGGCGAGGCGATGGGCAAGCAGGTGGTGCACGCCGCCGACTACCCGGCCTTCGTGGTGAACCGCATCCTCTGCCCGATGCTGAACGAGGCAATCTTCGCGCTGATGGAGGGCGTCGGCGATGTCCGCGCCATCGATGCCGGGATGAAGCTCGGCGCCAACCACCCGATGGGACCGTTGGAGCTCTGCGACTTCGTCGGCCTCGATACCCTCTATTCCGTGCTGAAGGTGATGCACGAGGGCTTCGGCGACCCGAAGTACCGCCCCTGCCCGCTGCTGGCGAAGTATGTCGAGGCCGGCTGGTACGGCCGCAAGTCGGGCAAGGGCTTCTACGACTACAGCACCAACCCGCCGACGCCCACGCGCTGACGCGCGGGGTTCAGCGGCCCGCCTGCCCCGGTACGCCGATCGCCCGCGCCAGCTCCGCCATCCAGGCATCGTAGCGCCGCTGCACCTCCTCGACCGTCGAGGGGGTGTCGGAGACATGCGGCCGCCAGGCGGCGACCTGCTCCGCCCCCACCATGCGCGTCAGGTGCGCGGTGTCGAGCCGCAGCAACGCCGGCTTGCCCGCGCCACCGCCGAAATGCTGGAAGCAGGCCTTGATGAAGCCGTCATAGGCCTGCCAGCAGGCCTCGCTCCAGAACGGCCGGTAGCGGTACATGCAGCGGTCCATCGCCCGCTTTGCCTCGATCACCTTCTGCGGGTCGAGTTCGCGCCAGTGCCCGACCCCGCGGAAGAAGCAGAGGATGTCGTTCGCCTTCGGGCCGACCTCGTCGTAGAGCGCGATGCGCTTCTTCACGAGCTCGGCGTTGATCTGCTCGCGCTGCTTGATCCACCAACCGACGGCGATGACCGTCAGCGGGGTGGCGATGCCGACCAGCAGCTTCGCCACCTCGAGGGTCGTCCACATCGCATCCTCCCGCCGCACCGTTGCAGCAGGAGGATGGCATGCCGGACGGCAGGCGTCAGCGTGGCGCCGCCTGCAGCGTCATCTCCGCGACGCCGAGCGCGATGTTGAGGCCGCGATTGCCCTCGATGCTCAGCGGCTGGAGCTGGATGGCGCGGTTCGACCCGCCGACGAGCACGTTGGCGCCGACGCCCACGCCCGCCGTCACGCCGCCGGAGACGCCGGCGAAGGTGCCCGCCAGCACCCCGGGCGCGACGTCCGAGGTCGGCGCCAGCACGCCCCAGATCATCACCGCGCCGGTGGTGAAGCCGAGGTCGACGCCGTAGCGGCTGATCTCGCCCTTGTAGTGCTCGCGCCGCCCGCCGGCGCCGACGAACTGGCAGTCCACCTGGCGGGTCGAGCCGAAGATGAAGCCCGGGCTGCCGGCAACGTCGCAACGCAGCGTGCCGGCGCTGACGGAGCCACCCTGCTGCTGCGCCGGCTGCTGCGACTGGGCAAGCGCCGGCGTGGCCGCGAGCAGCGTCGCCGCCAGCAGCGTGGTGATGCGGGTCATCGATGTTCTCCTGATGGTCAGCCGGCGTGGCCGGCGGAAAAGGCAACCTTGTCGTTCTCGCCCACCGTCGGGCGCTCGCCGGTCGTGACGGCCTTGATCCAGCCATAGGCGTGGACCAGCGTGCTGGAGGGCGCGTCCCAGTACTCCGCCCCGCTGCTCGTCACCTTCAGCAGCGCGACCTCCGGGTGCTCGGGGCCGCCGGGGAACCAGGCGCGCATCGGCTCGGTCCACAGCGCCTTCTGCTTCGCGGGGTCGCGCACGACCTCGGCGCTGCCGTGGATGGAGACATAGGCCTGGCTCGACGGATCGGCGTAGGCGAGCAGCACGCGCTCGTCCTCTTTCACCTCGTCCGTCTTCGGGCTGCCGGCGAGCGTGAAGAACCAGAGCACGGCATCGGGGTCACAGGCGGCGGCCTGCATGGGGCGGCTGCGGAACCGGCCCTCGTCATCCATCGTCACCATCATGGCGACCTGGATGTCCTTGATCAGGTCCAGGACCTTCTTCCGTGCCTCGGCATCGCTGCGTGTCTCGACCATCGCCTGCGTTCCTCGCTTCCTGCGTCACGGCAAGAACGCTGCGCGCGGCTGGTGGTTGCACACGTCGGCGCGAGCGGCCATCGTGCCGCATCATTCCAGGGAAGGAGAGTCCGATGCTCGTCGAACAGCGCACCTATACGCTGCAGCCCGCCACCGCGAACGCCTACCTCAAGGCCTATGAGGAGGACGGGATGGCGATCCAGAAGAAGATCCTCGGCCGGCTGGTCGGCTACTACCAGACCGAGTTCGGCGAGCTGAACCAGGTCATCCACATGTGGGCCTATGAGGACCTGAACGAGCGCGCCGCACGCCGCGCCGCTCTCTTCGCCGATGCGGGCTGGCTGGCCTATCTGCCGAAGGTGCGCGGCTTCATCCTGAAGCAGGAGAACAAGCTGCTGATCCCGGCGCCGTTCATGAAGGTGAAGTGGCAGGACTGACCCGTCGGGCGGGCGTCGCCGTCAGATCTCCGCGCGGATCAGGTCCGCCGCCTTCTCGGCGACGCTCAGCACGGTCGCGTTGATGTTGCAGACCGGGATGTCCGGGAAGACCGAGGCATCCACCACCCGCAGCCCCGCGACGCCGCGCAGCCGCAGTCGCGCATCCAGCGGCGCCGCGGGATCGCCACCCATCCGCACCGTACCGCAGGGATGGTAGACGGTGCCGCCGGTCTCCCGGCTGAAGGCCAGCAGGTCGGCATCGCTCTCCACCGCAGGGCCGGGCCGCACCTCGCCCAGCACGATGTCGCGCAGCGGCGC
>JAIYAI010000271.1 GCA_027489135.1 Acetobacteraceae bacterium | reverse complement strand
CGACCGACTTCGCCCGCGACGCCAGCTGGGCGATCACCATTCCCGGCATCTACGGCATCGACGGCGGCGGCGGCGGCGGCGACCCGATCGGCGGCGATGACGTCCAGGTGCTCAGCGGTCCGGTCAGTGGCCGCGTCTATGACCTCGGTGCTGGATCCGACAAGCTGGTGCTGGCGGACGGCGGCAACGACGTCGAGGTGCGGCGCATCGAGACGGTGACCGGCGGTTCCGGCGACGACAAGGTGCGCTGGACCGATGTCGGCGGCAGCATGACCATCGACCTCGGCAGCGGCAACGACACGTTGATCCTGACCGATGGCAGCCGGACCACGGTCATCGCGTCCAGCATCGAGCGGATCATCGGCGGCAGCAACTACGACGGCGTCACGCTGACCACCCTGCTTCAGGACGGATTCGTCGATCTCGGCGGCAGCGAGGACAGCCTGTCCCTGGCCTCCGGAGGCCCGAACAGCCTCACCGTGGCCAATGTCGAGGCCCTCTACGGCGGCGACGGAAACGATGTCGTCGTCCTGACCAGCATTCCGGCGGGCATGACCGTCGATCTGCGTGGCGGCAGTGATCGCCTGGTCCTGCCGGTCGGCACTGCCAACGCCATCGAGATCCGCAACGTCGAGACGGTGGTGGGTGGCAATGCCGTCGATTCCGTCACCGTCGGCACCGACGCGGCGGCCAATCTCCTCCTGCTCGGCGTCGAGCGGGTCACGGGAAGCTGGCGCGCGGATGTCGTCACATTGGGAACCGGGGTCCTGGATGGCGTGGTCGACCTGCGCGACTCCACGGACCGGCTGATACTCTCGAATGACGGCAGCCCGAACCGCCTCTCGGTTCGGAACGTCGAGACGATCACCGGCGGCATCGGCGCCGACGACATCACCGTCCTCGGCCGTGCCTTCGACATGACCGTCGATCTCGGCGCCGGTGCGGACCGCCTGGCCCTCGACCCCGGCTTCCAGAACACCCTCAGGGCGGCGAACATCGAGACCATCGTCGGCGGGGATTCGGCCGACACGGTCACCCTTACCGCCGCGGCCAGGAACAGCGTCATCGACCTCGGCGACGGCATCGACTGGCTCATCCTGTCGTCCACCGGGAAGAACATCGCGAGGATCAGTAATGTCGAAAACGTCGTTGGCGGAACTGCGTTCGACCAGGTGACACTGCTCGCTTCGGCCGCGATGCTCGCTTCCGATGAGGAGGCCTACGCCCTGGAGACGGAGCCTGCCAAGGTCTCCTTCAGTGGCGTCGAGCGGGTCCGCGGGAGCGGCGACGACGAGATCGTCACCTTCGCGAGTTCCGCGACGGATGCGTTCGTGTGGCTCGCGGGCGGTCACGACAAGGTCATCCTGTACTTGTGGGGCGACAACAGCGTCGACGTTCGCGGGACCGAGTCGATCTACGGCGGTGGCTATGCCGACACCGTCACGCTCACCAGCGTGATGCGGCTGGTCGACATCGTCGATCTCGGCTACGGCGCCGACACCCTGATCCTCGACAACACTGCCACGAGCCACCTGCGGGTCACGGTCGCCAATACCGAAACCATCAGGGGCGGCGCGGACAGCAGCACCGTTATCCTGACGACGGCCGCGCAGAACATGCTGGTCGAGCTCGGTGACGGCTCCGACCGCATCGAACTCGGCGCCTTCGACAACGTCGTCAGCCTCGCCAATGTGGAGTTCGCCATCGGCAATGCGGGCGCCGACCGACTGACCGTGACGTCCGGCATCGGGACCTACCTCGACGGTGCCGGCGGCAACGATGTGCTGGTCGGCGGGAACGGTGCCGATACCCTCGTCGGCGGTACGGGGCGTGACACCCTGAACGGCGGCGGTGGCACCGACTCCTTCCGATTCGACTCGGTAGCGGTCTCGCCTACGTCGGCACCCGACGTGATCACGGGCTTCAACGTGACCGACGACAGCCTGGTGTTCAGCGGCATGCTGTCCGGCAGCTTCGGTTACCGCGGCACGGCCGCGTTCTCCGCCAGCGGCAACACCGAAGCGCGGTATGCCTCCGGCACCCAGCTTCTGCAAATCGACCGGAACGGCGACGGCATCGCCGACATGGCCCTGCAGCTCGACGGCACGCCGATGCGTAACCTGACGGCTGCCGACTTCGTCTGGATCTGATCCGGGCGGACCGGGCCCGTCCGCCTCCCCGGGCCCCGATCGAGGCCGGCCTCCATCTTCGGGGCCGGCCTGCATCACCCGCGCTTGGCTCGGTCGCAACGACCCCGAAGCGCCCGGCGGTGGGGCCGCTGTCCCGCCGCGCCGAGGCCGGGCAGTCGTCGCGGCGCCGCCCGATACGTCCCCGCCCGTCGCCCCCCGGCGATGCCGGCGCGGCGTCAGCGCGTGCGCGTCCGGGACCGCTCCGCCGCCAGGGCAGCCATGGCGGCGCCCTGTTCGGCAATGATCGCCTGCAGCACCTCGCCCTGCGGGCGGGACCCATGGGTGAGCGCCGGCGCCGTCCCCGGCGCCGGCGTCACCTCCACCACCACCATGACGGGCGCGCCGCCATCGCCGCGCAGGCTGGCGACTGCCTGGTCAATGCGGCTGCGCAGCCCGCCGCCATCCGGCGCCCCCTGGCGCCAGAGGCCGATGGCGATGGCCCGCGGATCGTCCCGGTCATGCCGCAGGCTGGCCCGCCACAGCTCGCCGCCCGGCGGCCCCATCACGAAGCCGGTGTCGTGCTCACCCACCGTGCCCAGCGCGCGGGCACGGGCCGTCCCGATCGCCGCCCAGCTGACCCGCGGCGGAAAGGCATAGAGCGTCGCCGAGGCCAGCATCGTCGCGTCGCCGATCCTGCAGCGCAGCCGCGGCCCATCGGGCACGCAACTCGCCGGCGGACGAAGCTGCAGCACGGAGAGCGCCGCGGCTGGCGGCGTGCCCAGGCCGCCGCCCTGAAGCCCGGCGGCCGCCACGGGCCCGGCGGCCGCCACGGCCAGAACCGCAGCCCCGGCCAGGGCAAGGGCCGCCGCGCCCGGCGCCGGTATCGCGGCGTGTCCCGCCTGCGGCGGGGGTGGCTCGGCCTCGAGATCCTCCCGGAACGGCATCCCGACCAGGATCAGCAGCAGGATCACGATCGAGAAGAAGATCCAGCCGTACAGCACATGGTCCGCCGCCCCCGCCTGCGCGCTGCCGAGCAGGTGGCCCAGCAGCACGATGCCGAAGGCGCGGAAGCCGTTGGCGATGATGGGCACGATGATCGAGAGCGCGAAGACGATCAGCCGCCGGCCGGGGCTGCGGAACATCACCACCGCATAGAGCGCGCCGAAGGCGATGGCGGCGATCAGGAAGCGCAGCCCGGCACAGGCCTCGGCCACCAGGAAGGTGCCTTCGGGGATCTCGATGATCAGGTGATCGACGAAATGCGGGATGCCGACGATGTCGAGCAGCACGTCGATCATCCAGGCCGTGATGTCCTGAAGCATCGGCGTGAGGAAGGCACCGAAGGGCACGAGGAAGACGAGATAGGCCAGGGCGGGCGCCATGGCGCGGCAGACACGCCACCCGAGGATGCCGAGGCAGCAGCACCACACCAGCCCGATCACCGCGAGTTGCCGGCCCTCCATGATGCCGAGCCGCTCCGCCGCGAACCATGCCGCGGCCGGAAGCAGCGCCAGTGCCGCCGCAGCCGGCATCGGCGCCGGCGCCAAGCCCTGCAGGCGGTCCCGGCGGATCCAGACGAGCCAGAGCGCGACGGGCAGCACCAGCCAGCAGTGGTTGTAGGCGGTGGAGGTCGACCAGATCGACACCGCCGCCAGGACCTCGACCTGGAACAGGACGCCGAGCACCAGCGCAAGCAGCAGGCCCAGGGCCGCCAGGGCCGGCCCCCAGGTCGCCACCCCGCGGGCGGGATCCTGCCCGATCGCCGATGCCGGCTGCAGCGAGGGGCCTTGCGGCATCACGTTCATCGGCTCCTCCCGGCCGTGGTTCCGCGCATCCTGCGCTCTCCTCCCTGCCCCGCCGTCCGGTGCATCAGGCCGCGTCCCGGGTCGCAACCGCCGCACCCGGCAACAGCGCGTCCAGCGCACCGAGGGTTGCCGACCAGTCGTGTCCCCGCATCACCGCGGCGCGTCCCTCCGCCCCGAGCCGCGGGTGCGCCCCGGCGAGCACCTCCGCGACCCGGGTCGCGGTCTCCTCCGGCGTCGCAACGACGAGCAGATCGCGTCCAGCGGCCGCGCGGAGTCCCTCGAAGGCCTGGGGCGAGGCGACGACCGGCCGCGCCATGGCCATCGCTTCCAGCACCTTGTTCTGGATGCCGCGCGCGATCTGCAGCGGAGCGACCGCCACCGCGGCATGCGCGAGATAGGGCTGCACCTCCGGCACCGCGCCGGTGACATGGACCCCCGGTCGCTGCGCAAGCGCCTGCACCGCCGGGGCGGGATTGGCGCCGACGATGTGGAATGCCGCCGCGACACCGCGCGCCGCGAGCAGCGGCATCACACGCTCCGCGAACCAGGCGACCGCCTCGACATTGGGCCGGTAGCCCATCGAGCCGGTGAAGACGATCGCCGGCGGCGCGCCGGGCGGGTAGGGGTTCGGCCAGGGTCGTGCCGGGTCAAAGCGGCCGAGGTCGACGCCGTTGTCGACATGGCCGATGCGCGCCGCGCTGTCCGGCGCAAGTTCGGCAAAGCGCGCCGCCTCCGCGGCCGAGACCAGGATGGTACGGTCGAACTCGCGTGCCGCGCGGCGCTCGAAGTCCAGCAACGTCCGGGCCTCGCGCGCCCAGACGTGGCGCATCGGGCCGGCCGCCGTGCCCGCATAGGCGCGCCACTTCTCGGAATCGACATCGACGAGGTCGAGCACGCGGCAGCCGATGCCCTGCGCCGCCGCCGGGCCCATGACGTAGGGCGCCATGGCGGAGGAATAGACGAAGGCGGCATCCCAGCGCCGCGCGCCGATTCCCTGCCGCACCCAGGCGGCGAGCGACGCGTCGTGGAACCAGCCCAGCGTCAGCGGCAGCCCGGGCCGTGCCCGCAGCACCGCCCGGCCGGCCACGGCCAGACGATGCAGCGCCGGCCGCCAGTGCACCGAGGCGCAGCGCGCCTCCAGCACCGGCAGGTGCTGGAGGTCGGCGCGGTCGTCCACCAGGAAGCCGGCATCGATGTCCCAGCGGCCGGCCAAGTGATCCAGCATGTGCCAGGCGCGGATCTTCTCGCCCTTCTCCGGCGGATAGGGGATGCGATGCGCCAGGAAGAGCAGGCGGGGCCGCGTGCGCATCTCAGCCGAGCCCACGGACCAGCGGCGGGCCCAGCAGGTTGGCCACCGGCAGCGGCAGCCGCTTCCAGGCGGCGATGACCAGCTTGTACTTCGGGTTGTTCGGGTTGTTGTCCGGGATCGCGGCGCCCGGCGCGAGCTGGTAGCAGTAATGCAGCTGTTCCTGCTCGAAGCCCCAGTTGCGCTTGTAGGCGAAGGCGCCGGTGCCAGCCTTGCTGCGGCCGAAGTCGAACAGCGTGGCGCCGCGCTCGCGTCCCGCGCGGCGCATCACCTCCCAGTACATGAAGTCGTTGGCCGAGAGGTCGCGCGCCGCCGCGCTGCCGCCGCCGTAGTAGGGCAGCACCTGCTCGCGGAAGTGGAAGTTCAGCACGGCGGTGACGGGCCTGCCCTCGTGCAGCACGGTGGTGACGTCGTGCTCGCCCGGAAAGGCCTCGGCCAGAAGCCGGAAGTACTTCCGCGGGAAGACCGGGCTGCCGAGGTTGCGCACGCTTTCGGCGTAGAGGCGGTGCAGGCCGTCGGTGTCGCTGTTCGACACGCTGGTCAGCCTGAAGCGCTCGATGGCCTTGCGCACCTCCGCGCGCTGCTTGCGCGGGATGTTCTTCTGCAGGTCCTTCGCGTCGTCGCCGGTGATGAGGATCGGCTTGCGGAAGGTGAAGTAGAGCGGCGGGCGCTCGGTCCAGCCTTCGTCGGCCGCCTCCAGCCGCCGGTATTCCAGCACCGGCGCACCGATGCGGTCCCGCAGCGCGATCGCGTGCGCGTCGAGCGCCGCCTTGGCCTCCGACGTCGTCGCGATGCTGCCGCCATAGACGCAGAAGGGGGTGGAGCCGAGCAGGTCGCCGAAGAGCCGCGTCCTCATGCGCGCCAGCGGCAGCACGCCGACGACGGCGCCATCCTGCTCCGCCCAGGCGTAGTGCGTGGCATGGCCGAAGGCGCCACGGATCACAGTGGCCCAGGGCGTCAGGTGGAAGAAGCTCGCCGCCGGCGTGGCGCGGACGAAGGCGTCCCAGGCGGCGGCGCCGGCCGGGGCTTCATCCAGCGTGCGGATCCTGACCGTCATCCGCCCTGTCCCGTCAGGCGGCCGTGCGCAACGGCGCCGGTCCGATGGCTGGCAGACCGCCGAGGTCCGCGGCGAAGACCTGGTCCATCCGGTCGAAGCGGAAGTCGCGCACGAGGCGCATCAGCCGCGCCTCCGTCGAATGCAGGCCGATGCGATGCTTGCGTTCCGGCAGCGCGGCGACGCCGCTGGGGCGCGGCTGGCCGGGATCGATTTCCCAGGGATGCAGGTAGAAATTGCCCTGCCGCCCTTCCCGGTGGACCTGGCGCAGCAGCGCCGCGAAGAGCGGATAGGGCATGATGCGGAACCAGCCGCCGCCCGAGGCCGGCACCGTCCGCCCGCCCAGCAGTGCGGCGCGCACCGCGGTCATCGGGATCTCGAGGAGACCGCTGCGCGGCTCCCGGAAGGGTGCGAATTCGGCGCTGCCCGCGCCCTCGTGCCGGCCCGGGAAAACCGAGGAACTGTAGGCATGGCCGGTCTCGGCCAGGATGTCGTAGGCCCAGGGCGTGGAGCCCGGGCTCATCGAGAAGGTCGGCGCGCGGTAGCCGCGCACGGCGACGCCGCCGATATCCTCGAGCAGCCGCTTCGCCGCGCGCAGGTCCTTGCGGAAGGCCATCGGCGACAGGGTGACGACCCGGGCATGCCCGTAGCCGTGGCTGGCCAGCTCGTGCCCGCCGGCAACGATGCGACGCACCAGGTCGGGATGGCGGAATGCGACCCAGCCGAGCACGAAGAAGGTCGCGCGCACCCCGGCCGCGGCGAAGAGGTCGAGCAGGCGGTCCGTGTTGCGCACGACGCGGCGGTCGAGCGCCTCCCACTCCGCGCGGCGGATCACGCCCTTGTAGTTCTCGACCTGGAACCAGTCCTCGACGTCGATGGTGAGGGCGTTGGAGCCGGCAGCCGCCGGGGCGCTCACCGACCGCTCCCGGCCTGCCCGATCTCCCCGAGCAGGTCCATGATGCGGTTGAAGGCGCGCTCGCGACGGTTGACCTGGCGCTCCAGCGTGTCGAGGCGCTGGTTCAGCTCCTCGATCTGCGCTTCCAGCCGGTCGACGGCGGAACTGGCGAAGCCGGTGGAGAGGCCGGCGCGGCGCGGCATCGGCGGCGGCGCCATGCCCCCGCCGCCGAGATCGTCCTCGAGCTCGAGCGCGGTGGCTTCCACCATCGGTGCGGTCAGCACCGGCGACTGTTCCAGCGCGCCGCCGAGCAGCACCCGCGAGCAGAGCCGGTTGATGCGGCGCGGGATGCCGTCCGTGTAGCGGTAGACGAGGTCGAGCGCCCCGTCCTCCCAGGCGGGCTCGCCGATCCAGCCGACCGCGCGCATGCGATGTTCCACATAGGCGCGGGTTTCCTCGCGGGAGAGGCCGCCGAGGTGGTAGCTG
>JAIYAI010000510.1 GCA_027489135.1 Acetobacteraceae bacterium | reverse complement strand
TCGGCGCCGGCGATGAAGGTGCGGCCGGCGCCGATCAGCACCATGGCCTTCACGGCCGGATCGGCCTCGCCCTGCGCCACCGCCTCGCAGATCCCGTCGGAGACGCCGGGGCCCAGAGCGTTCACCGGCGGATAATCCACCGTGATGACGCCGATGCCGTCTTCCACCTCGAAGCGGACGACCGGTGCTTCGCTCATGTCTCTCTCCCGTTCCCGCACACTATTTCAGTACAGTCTCGACTACGAGCGCGCAGCCCGCGCCGAGGCTGCGAAGCGCCGGCGCCTGAGGGCGACGTGCGCACGCACGTCGCATCAGCCGGCGGTCACGCCGGCGCGTTCCACGACCTGCCGCCAGCGCGCGATGTCTTCCGCCACGAAGCGGCGGAAGCTCTCGCCCGACATCATCAGCGGCGTGCTGCCCGTCTCGGTCAGGGTCTGCACCACGCGGGGTTCCGTCAGCCCGGCGCGCATCCCCTCCGCCAACCGCGCCACCACGGCGGCCGGCGTCGCGGCCGGCGCCATCATGGCGGACCAGCTCACCGTTTCGGCCTCCGGCAGCCCGGCCTGCGCCATGGTCGGCACATCGGGCAGCGTGGCGAAGCGTTCGGGCCCCGTCATCGCCAACGGCCGTAGCTTCCCACCCTGCAGATAGGCGCGCGTCGAGACGACGTAGTCGAACATGATGTCCGTCCGCCCCGCCACCAGGTCGTTCAGCGCCGGCGCGCTGCCCGTGTAGGGCACCTGCGTCATCTTCACGCCGGTCGCCAGCTGGAACAGCTCCCCCGCCATGTGCGTGCCGGTGCCGATGCCGGAGGTGGCGTAGGTCACCTCGCCCGCGGGCTTGGACTTCGCGAAGGCGATGAACTCCGCCAGCGTCCGCCAGGGCCGCTCCGCGTTGCAGACCAGCAGCAGCGGTGTCTGGGTCAGGCCGTGGACGGGCACGAAGTCGCGCAGCGCGTCGTAGCGCAGGTTCCGGTACAGCACCGGGTTGGTCGCCATCGTTCCCTGCGTGCCGTAGAGCACCGTGTAGCCATCCGGGTTCGCACGGGCGACGGCCTCCGTGCCGATCGCCCCGCCGGCACCGGGCCGGTTCTCGATGATCACCTGCTGGCCGAGGAACCCGCCCATCGGCTGCGCCACCAGCCGCGCCGAGGTGTCGGTGATGCCGCCGGGCGTGAAGGGCACCACCCAGGCGATGGTCCGCGCCGGGAAGGCCTGGGCGCGGGCGCGTCCCGCCATCGCCAGGATCGGCAGTGCGGCCAGCACCGGCCTGCGCGCGAAAGCGCCCACCCTCGTTCCCTCCATGCTCTCTTGCTGGGCAGGCTAGAACGCCGCGCGTGATCTGGCGACCCCGGCGGCATTGACGCGCGGCGCCTTCGTCAGCACCTTCCGCGCAACGAGAATACCGGGACAACGCCAGCGCACCGCCGATCCGGACACGGAGACCCGCGGATGCGCCGATCCAGCTTCGATCCTTCCCGTCGTGCCCTGCTGCGCGGGGCCGCCGCCGCACCGCTGCTCGCGCTGCCGGCCGATCTCGCGCTGGCCCAGGCGCCCTCCGGCACGCTGCGCGTCGGCATGACGCTGGCGACCATCCCGCTCTCCAACGGCTTCCCCGACCATGGCGGGGAGGGGCAGCGCTTCCTCGGCGTCACTGCCTTCAACGCGCTCTGCGAATGGGACCTGACGCGCGCCGATGCGCCCGCCCCGCTCAAGCCCGGCCTGGCGACGAAGTGGGAGCCCGACCGCGCCAACCCGAAGCGCTGGTGGTTCACCCTGCGAGAGGGCGTGCGCTTCCATGATGGCAAGGTGATGGAGGTGGACGACGTCGTCTTCTCCTTCGACCGCGCCTTCAAGCGCGACGCGCCCTGGTTCGACCAGCGCGCCAGCGCCCAGGCCGGCACGCGCCTGCCCACCGTCGTCGCCTATGGCCGCGACGGCGCGCGCTTCTGGATCGAGACCACCTATCCGGACAGCACCCTCCCCTTCGGCCTGACCTATCTCGGCATCGTGCCCCGCCACGGCTGGGAGGCCGCGGGCAGGTCCTGGGACCAGTTCATGCTGCGCCCGGTCGGCACCGGCCCCTGGAAGATCGAGACCTGGGCGATCCGCGAGCGCTGCGTGATGACCCGCTTCGCCGACCACTGGGAAGCCGCGCGCATCCCGCGCAGCGAACGGCTTGTCCTGCTGCCGCTGCCGGATGCCAATACCCGCGTCGCCGCCCTGCGCAGCGGCCAGGTCGACTGGATCGAGGCGCCGCCGCCCGATGCCCTGGCCTCGCTCCGCCAGGCCGGCTTCCAGATCGTCACCAACAGCTACCCGCACAATTGGACCTGGCACCTGACCATGCTGGAAGGGTCGCCCTGGCGGGACATCCGGGTCCGGCGCGCGGCGAACCTGGCGATCGATCGCCTCGGCATGCGGCACATGCTGGCGGACACCATGCTGGAAGGCGTGGGCATCGTCACCACGGACAGCCCCTGGTACGGCAATCCCTCCTTCAGGCTGACCCACGACCCCGCCCAGGCCCGGCGCCTG
>JAIYAI010000292.1 GCA_027489135.1 Acetobacteraceae bacterium | reverse complement strand
CCTCGAACAACGCGATGGCGTCATGGCGGGTGGTGACGATCCGCTCGAAGGCCGCATTCGCCGCGACGATCTCGCGCATCTTCGCCTCGATCGCGGCGAAGTCCTCGGGCGTGAAGGGCTCGTTCCGCGCGGAGTCGTAGTAGAAGCCGTTCTCGATCGACGGGCCGATCGTCACCTGCGTGCCCGGGAACAGCGCCTGCACCGCCTCCGCCAGCACATGGGCGGCGTCGTGGCGGATCATCTCCAGCGCCTCGGGGTCCTTGCGCGTGATGAAGCGCAGAGAGGCGTCCTCGGCGATCTCCGACGATAGGTCGCGGGTCTTCCCGTCCACCTGCATGGCCAGCGCGGCCTTGGCGAGGCCCGGGCCGATCGTCTCCGCCACGGTGGTGCCCGTCACCGGACCGTCGAAGCGGCGCACGGATCCGTCGGGCAGCGTGATGGCGGGCATGATCGTTCCCTTGGCGGGGCTTGGGGTCGCGGGGGCCGGACCATGGGCATCCGCCCTCCCTCGCGTCAAGCGCCGGAACCGCAACCCATGCTTGCGCCGGGGGCGGCGGGGCGGGGAAACTGGCAGGATGTCCTCACCCCCGCGCCGCGCCGCGCTCTACCTCGATTTCGACAATCTCTTCGCCGGCCTCGCCCTGCGGGACGAAGCGGCGGCCTGGCATTTCGCCGCCGAGCCCGGGCGCTGGCTGGCCTGGCTGGCCGAGGGCGGCGACGGCGGGGGCCCCAGGCGCATCCTGGTCCGCCGCTGCTACCTGAACCCCGCCGGCTGGACCGAGCCCGTCCCCGGCGGCGCGCTGGCGCAGTGGCTCGGCCAGCCGCGCATCTTCTACAGCCGCTTCCGCGCCGATTTCGTCCGCGCCGGCTTCACCGTGATCGACTGCCCGCGCCTGGCCCGCCTGAAGAACGGCGCCGACATCCTGATGGCGCTCGACGTCGCCGACGCCCTCGCCCACCCGACGCGGTTCGAGGAGTTCATCCTCCTCTCCGGCGACAGCGACTTCACCCCGCTGCTGCACCGGCTGCGCGAGCACGACCGGCGGAGCCTGCTGGTGGCGCAGGACGCCTCCGCCCAGGCGCTCCGGGCGGCGGCCGACGTCGTGATCGGCTTCGAGGAGTTCGCCGCCGCGGCCATCCTGCCGGCGCCGGAGGAAGAGGAGACCGAGCCACCCCCCGCCGCGACGCGGGAGGCGCTGCAGGAGGCGGCCCGCGCCATCCTGGAGGCCCAGCAGGGCGGCATCCGCCTCTCGGCCCTCGGCCATGCGCTGCGGCGGCGCTTCGGCAATGCGGTGGCCGACGGCGCCTATGGCGGCGCGGGCAGCCTGCAGAAGCTGCTCGCCGGCATGCCCGGGGTGCATCTCCGCACGACCGAGGGCACGGACTGGGCCGGCCTCGGCGAGGAGCCGCCGCGGCCCGCGGCGGCCGATCCCTTCGCCGAGGCGCGCGCCATCGTCGCCGAGGCGGGCGGTGCCCTGGCCACCGCCGCGCTCGGCAATCTCTTCCAGCAACGCCTGGGCTTCGGGCTGCGCAACAGCGCCTATGCCGGGGCGGGGTCGCTGGACGACTTCGTCGCGCGCGCGGGCCTCGGCTTCGGCGCGGGTGGGAACGACCGCAACACCGTGGTGCTGGCAACCACCCCGGAGGCGGCACCGCATGCAGCGCCCGATGTGTCGGCGGAGACCGCGTCAGAGGGCGAAGGACAGGCCCCCGCGCCGGGCGATACGGAGCCCGCCGCCCCGGATGTCGCGCACCGGGACGAGGCCCCGCTGCCCGTCGTCGCAACATCAGCGAATGCCATCCCGCTGCCCGCCGACGAACACGACGCGGAGGAAGCCCCTGACGCTCTCGGCGACGAACACGATGCGGAGGAGGCCCCTCACGCGCTCGGCGACGACCCCGCCCTGGTGGACGGCGCCGATGCCGCTGATGCCCAGGACGGTCCGCTCGCCGACCTGCTGCTGCGCGCGCTGGGGCCAGGCCTCGATCTCTCCGGGCTGAGCGGCCCGGCGCTGGCGGCCATCCTGACCGTGCTCGGCGCCCGCCTGCCCATCCCGGGGCCGCCCGATCCCAGCCTGGCGGAGGTGGTGTCGGAGGCCGCTTCCGCCGCCGCCGGCGCCCCGCCCCCGCCGCATGCCGTGGCGCGGCTGATCCGGCTGCTGCAACTCGGCCGCTTCGATTGGGCCGCCGCGCCTGGTGCCGATCCCGCCGCCCGCCTCGCCGCCGCGCTGGAGGCCGAGATCCGCCGCCAGGCGGCGATCTCCCGCGTCCGCCTCACGCCCGAGGAGCAGGCCGCGCTGACCGCCTGGATCCACCCGGACGCCGAAGCCGCTACCCCGCCCTGAGCCCGAGAAGCGCCATCCGCACCTCCTCCACCCCCAGCGACGCCAGCGGCAGATGCCGCAGCACCGCGACGCGCGGGCCGCGCGGGGCGCAGAGGGCAGGGTCGCTGTCCTCCCCGAAGAGCGCCAGGGTCGGGCAGCCCGCGGCGGCGACGAGATGCGCCGGTCCGGTGTCGTTGCCGATGGCGAAGGCGGCGCGGCGCGCGACGGCGCCGATCTCGGCGAAGCTGGTGCGGCCGGTCAGGTCCACCGCAGCCGAGGCGCTGGCCAGGATCGCCTGCGCGATCTCCCGCTCCGCCGGCCCGCCGATGATGGCGACCGGCAGGTCGAGGCCCGCTGCCAGCACCGCGTAGCGCTCGGCGGGCCAGCGCTTGGCGGGCCGTCCGGGTGAGGCGCCGGGGACCAGCAGGGCGAAGCGGTCCGGCAGGCCGAAGCCCGAGATGTCCGCATCCATGAACCCCATGTCGGGCGCCGGGAAGCGCGTGATGCCGGCCATCTCCAACTGCTCGCGCTGCCGCTCCACCGTGTGCATCAGGTCGCGGGCCGGGTTGGCGTGCGGATGGCTGGCCCCCGCCGCGATGCCGGACCAATCGGCGCGGCCGCCGACGAACCAGCGGTAGCGCGAGGAGCGCGAGGAGGTCTGAAGGTCGTAGACCCGGTCGAACCGCTCCCCGCGCAGCCGCCGTGCCAGCCGCCAGACGGCCGGCAGGTCGGTCCAGTCGGGGCGGCCATCCTCCCAGACCCGGTCGAACCAGCCGGACCGCCGCGCCAGCTCGGCATAGGGGCGCGTGGTCAGCAGGGTGATCTCGGCCTCGGGGTGATGCGCGCGGATCGCCGCGAAGGGCCCGAAGGCCTGCACCACGTCGCCGAGCGAGGCGAGCTTGATGACCAGGATGCGGGTCACAGCAGTTCCCGGTAGACCGCGATGGTCGCGTCCTGCATCGCGCGCGTCGTGTAGCGCGCCAGCACCGCGGCGCGGGCGCGGGCGCCGACCGCTTCGCGCTCGGCCTCCGGCATGGTCAGCACCCAGTGGATCGCCTGGGCCAGGGCATCGGCATCGCCCGGCGGCACGCGCCAGCCCGTCACGGCCTCCTCCACCGTCTCCCGCGGCGCGCCGAGGTCGGAAGCGATGACCGGGCGGCGCATGGCCTGGGCCTCGATCACCGTCCGTCCGAAGGCTTCCGGGTCCGTCGAGGCATGGATCACCACATCGGCCAGCAGCAGCGCCGCGGCCATGTCGGCGCAATGGCCGACGAGGCGGACACGGTCGGCTAGGCCGCGCGCGGCGATCAGCGCCTCGAGCGAGGCACGGTAGCCCTCCCGCTTCGGCTCGGCGCCGCCGACCAGCAGCGCGGTCGCGGGCAGGCCGAGCCGCGCCATGGCCTCGACCAGCACCATGCCGCCCTTCCAGCGCGTCAGCCGGCCGGGGAGCATCACGATGGGCGGGCCATCGGCGGGCAGCGACCAGGCCTGGCGCAGCGCGGCTATCCGGGCCGGGTCGATCGCCTCGGGATCGAAGAGCGCGGGATCGACGCCGCGCGGGATCACCCGGATGCGCGCGCGATCGGTGCCGTGCCGGGCGGCGAGGTGATCGGCGATGAAGCGGCTGATGGCGATGACGCGCTCGCCCCGGGCCATGACGGAGTTGTAGAGCCGCTTGCCGGGGAAGCCCTCGTTGTAGGTGCCGTGATAGGTCGTGACGAAGCGCGCCCCCGTGCTGCGCGCCGCCATCCAGGCCGACCAGGCCGGGGCGCGGGACCGCGCGTGCAGGATGCGGATGCCCTCCCGTCGCACCACCTGCGCCAACGCCGCGGCGTTGCGGCGGATGCCGAGAGGGTTCTTGGTGGCGAGCGGCAGGGTGACATGGGTGGCGCCCAGCGCCTCCAGCACTGGCACCAGCGCGCCGCCCGCCGAGGCCACGACGGCACGCATCCCGGCGGCGATCTGCGCCTCGGCGATCTCCAGCGTGCCGCGTTCCACCCCCCCGGCCTCGAGCGCGGGCAGCACCTGCAGCACGGCGGGGGCGTCGGTCATCGCGGGCGGGCTTATCGCTATTCCGCGGCCTCGGCCATCTGGGGCGGGATCCCGGCGCGCGGGCCATAGACCTCGAGGTCGCGCCGCCCGGCCTCTGCCAGGCGATAGGCGTCGCGACCGGCGGGCTCGAACCAGCCATAGACGTTGCGGTAGAGGATCTTGCCCGCCTCCTCCACGCCGGCCGCGGCACGCACGGCGCGGACCTTGAGCGGCCCGCCCCCGGCATCGCGCAGCGCCGCGGCGCAGCGCAGCGCGGCCTGGCGGTAGGCGGTGATCAGCTTCACGCCGCCCGGCGTGCCGCCGCGGTTCGGGTCGCCGAGGCGCCGGGCGTGCTCCTTCCGCACCAGCGCGGCACGGGCCTTGTTGCGGCGCGGGCCGGTGCCGGGCGGCTGCGGGTCCAGCACCGGGACGGCCATGGCACCGCCGACCACCGGTTCCACCGCGATGATGCCGAGCCCGAGGCGACGGCAGAGGCGGTGCAGGCGCGGGCTGTAGGGGGTGATGCCGGCCCGGCCATCCGGCGATGGCACCGCGAGGTAGACGCTCTCGGTCAGGGCGAAGCGATCGACGGCCTGGAGCAGCACGGTCAGGGAGAGGGTGAGCTTCATCTCGACGATGACCATGGGCGGTTCGCCGCCATCCTCCGGCGCCGGGCCGATGGCGACGATGTCGCAGCCGCGGAGTTCGCCCTTGGCGACATAGCCATGCGCCTCCAGCAGCGCCTTCACGGGGGCGTAGAGGTCGGTCTCGGCGGCCGGGCGGGGTGTGCGACTCGGCTTGGGCATGGTGGCGGCCGCATCTGAGACCGCCCGCGCGGCGACGTCACGCCCCCTTCACGCCGCCCGCGGTCAGCCCCGCCACGATCTGCTTCTGCGCCAGCAGGGTCAGCACCAGCACCGGCAGCGTCACCAGAAGCGCCGCGGCGGAGAGCGGGCCCCAGGAGATCTGCTCGAAGGTCAGCATGTTATTGACCGCGACGGGCAGGGTCCGCGTCTCCCGGCCCGCCAGCACCATGGCGAAGACGAAGTTGTTCCAGGAGAAGATGAAGGCGAGGATCGTCGCCACCGTGATCCCCGGCCGGGCCAGCGGCAGCGCCACGTGGCGGAAGGCCTGCCAGATGGTGGCGCCGTCGACCAGCGCCGCTTCCTCGAGCTCCGACGGCAGGCCTTCGAAGAAGGAGATCATCACCCAGACGACGATGGGGACGGTGATCACTAGGTGGGAGATGACGATGGGCACCAGCGTCCCGGTCAGTTCCAGCCACTGGAACAGCAGGAAGAGCGGGATCAGGTAGGAGAGGCCCGGCGTGATGCGCGCGATCAGGATCAGCGCGGCGGCGCGCACGGCCCGCATCTTGGCGATGCCGTAGCCGGCGGGGATGCCGATCAGCAGCGCGAGGCCGGTCGCCGAGAAGGAGACCACCACGCTGTTCCAGGCGTAGAGCAGGAAGTCGTTGCGGGCGAAGACCTCGCGGTAGTTGTCGAGCGTCGGCGGGTCCGGGATGAAGACCGGCGGGAAGGCGGTGTTGTCGAGCTCGGTCTTGAGGGAAAGCGACAGCATCCACAGGAAGACCAGCACGGCCGGGGAGACCAGCACCAGGACGGACAGCCCGAAGGCCGCGTCGGTCAGCCGGCGCTTCAGACGATGACGGTTCATGTCTGCTTCACCCGTTCCCGCGTCCACAGCAGCAGCGCCGCCAGCGCGAGGATGATCGCGAAGAACACCACCACCACGGCGCTGGCATAGCCGACGTTGTAGAAGGCGAAGGCCTGCAAATAGAGGAAGATGTTGATCGTCTCGCTCGCCTGGCCCGGCCCGCCCTGGGTGATGACGTAGATCGTGTCGAAGGCCTTCAGCGCGTCGATCGTGCGGATGATCAGCGCGACCACGATGAAGGGCATCAGCAGCGGCAGGGTGATGTGGCGGAAGCTCTGCCAGGCATTGGCGCCGTCGATCTTCGCGGCCTCGTAGGGGTCGACTGGCAGGCTGGCGAGGCCGCCCAGGATCAGCAGCATCACCAGCGGGGTCCAGTGCCAGACCTCCACCATCACCAGGGTCGGGATCACGCTGTCCGCGGCATAGACCCACATGCTGGGGGGGATGCCGACCTGCGCCAGCAGCCAGTTCAGCACGCCGAGCTGGGGATGGAACATCAGCGTCCAGACCAGTGCCACCGCCACGGGGGTCGCCATCATCGGCAGGATGAAGACGGTCCGCGCCAGGCCGCGCAGCGGGAATTTCCGGTGGAAGGCCAGCGCTGCGGCGATGCCCAGCACCATCGGCAGCACCACCGCCAGCAGCGTGTAGTAGAGCGTCCGCGCCATCGCCCAGCCGAAGCGGGCATCGCCGAAGAGCTTCACGTAGTTGTCGAAGCCGACGAAGCGCCGCGCCGACCCCAGGTGCCAGTCATGCGCCGAGACATAGAGGGTGAAGAGCCAGGGGAAGACGATGACCGAGACCACCACCACCGCCGCCGGCACGACGAACCAGGCGTAGCGCCGCGCATAGTTGCGTCGGCGCGTCGCCGCATCGGACAGGCCGCGCGGCGCGGGCAGGGCCGCCGCGTCGTCCGGCATCAGGCGCGCTCCAGGTGGTCGACGCCCTCGGGCAGCGCCACCCAGGGCAGCTTCGACTGCGTCCAGATGTGCCGATCCACGGCAAACCAGGTCGGGTCGTCGAAGGTGCCGCCGGCGATGCCGATGCGCTCCGGCGCGGCCTCGGTCTGCAGGGTCACGGTGGTGGCGCAGCGCGGGCAGAAGCCGTGGTCGAGCCAGCGCCCGCTCTCGTCCGAGACGTGCCGGTAGAAGCTGAGCGCGCCTTGTGTCAGCCGCACCTGGCCGCGCGGGAAGAAGGGCAGGATGCCGAAGGCCGTCCCGGTGCGGCGCTGGCAATAGGCGCAGTGGCAGACCGAGGTGCGGAAGGGCTGCCCCCGCACCGCGTAGCGCACGTCCCCGCAGAGGCAGCCGCCGAGGTGCTCCGCCGGCCCTTCCGCCCCGGGCGCCATGTCAGCTGTCCTTCTCGGACTGCTCCAGGATCGGACGGAACTCGTTGGTCGCGCGGCGAAGCTCCGTCGCGACATCCGCCCCGCTGATCGTGTTCGTCAGCGCCGTGCCGATGACGTCGCGGAACTGCGTGACCGGCACGATCTCCGGCAGGCCGGCGCGGGCGATCTTCGCGCTCCCTTCCAGCGTCTGGAAGAACTCGCGCGGGAAGTGGCTCGACGCGATCGCCTGCTCGTTGCTGAAGGGGCTGGTGCGCGCGGGCACGCCGGCGCCGCTGGTCAGGAACTTGAGCTGGTTCTGCTTCGACAGCGCCCATTGGATCCAGTACCAGGCCGGCCCCTTCTTCCGCGACGCCTCCGGAATGCCATAGCCGGCGCCGAACAGCGCGCAGTGGTGCCCACCCGGCCCCTTCGGCACCAGCGCATAGCCGACCTTGCCGGCGACGCGGGAGCGGTTGCGGTCCTCGAGCGGTGCCGCGAAGCCGATGCCGTCCACCCACATCGCCGCGCGGCCCTGCATGAAGGTCGTCTGGCACTCGTTCCAGTTGAAGCCGATCGAGCCCGGCGGCGAGACGTCGCGCAGGAAGCGCTTGTACTGCTCGCCCGCCCAGATCGCGTCCGGCGTGTCGGTGATCAGCTGCCGCTCGGCGTTGATCATGTCGCGCTGCGCGGTGGTCAGCAGGTAGCTCGACCACAGCACCACATTGGCGTTCTTCAGGCCGCGGCCGACATGGCCGTAGATCTGCTTCGAGGGATCGGCCAGGCGCTTCGCCGCCTCGAACATCTCCTCCCAGGTGGTGGGGACGGCGATGTTCTTCTGCGCGAAGAGCTCCTTGTTGTAGTAGATGATGAAGTAGTCGGCGAAGGCGGGGCAGCTGTCCATCCGGCCATCGGCCTGGGTCGCGTACTGCACCATGCCGGCGCCGAAATCCGCGAAGTCGAACTCCGGCGAGGTCAGGGTGGCATCGGCCAGCAGCGGCTTGATGTCGGTGTTCCACTTCGCCTTGCCGACCTGACGCTTGTTCACGTGCAGGCTGAGCTCGGCGACGTCGAAGGACGGGCGGCCGGAGGCGTATTCGACGATGATCTTCTGCCGGTGCTGCTGCTCCGGCACCACCTCGATCCCGCAGCGGATGCCGGTGAGGTCCTCGAATTCCTTGTTGGCCTGCTGCAGCAGCGTGCCGCGGGGGGAGAGCTGGATCGTCACCTCGATCCGCTCGCCGCGGAAGCGCTTCCAGTCGAACTGGCTCTGGGCGTTGGCCGTCTCGACCAGCGCCGGGGCGGCCAGGGCGGAGGCGAGCAGCGCCCGCCGCGTCGTCACCGCCCCTGTGAGCGTCTCTCGGTCCATGGTGCCGCTTCCTTCCCTGCGTCGCGCGCTTGGAGCCCGGGGAGTCCCCGGACATCGCTGCGATGCAAAGCGGAAAGCCGACGGGCGGGCAAGCCCCGCTACATGCGGCGCGCGGTGAGGCTGAAGTAGCAGAGCAGCCCGTAGATATTGCCCTGCATCACGCCGTCCTCGATCTGCGCGCGCAGCACCGCGTTGCTGTCGCTGATGCCGCGCACGCTGCCGTCCTCCGCGATCTCGGCGCGGTAGGTGGCGGTGGCGATGGCGCGGGCGGTGGGCGCCGCGGCGGCGAGCTTCGCGAAGTTCTGCGTCAGGGTGAAGCGGCCCTCCCGCACCTCCAGTGTGAGTCGCGGCTGGGCGTCGCACTCCCCAGGGTCGACCCCCGTGGCGCCGCCGGTGGAGCGGATCTGTGCGACCCAGCGCCCGTCGAAGGCGGCCGAGGGCGGCGGCGGCGGCGGATCGGGCACCGGGTCGCCGGACCAGTAGCTGCACCCGGCCAGCAGCAGCGCCAGCGCCACCGCTCCCAGGGCACGGCCCCCATGCCACCTGGATCCCGTCATGCCGCAGCCCCTCGCACTCGCATCCCGCCGCCCGTCATGCCCGCGCGGCCGGCGAGACCCTAGCCGCGCGGACGGGGCGGCGGCAACCGGCACAGCGCCGTATCGACCCCGCCGCCGCACCTCGGGCGCGTTGCGGCAGGCCGGTCAGCTCACCTGGATCCCGGCGTCGCGGATGATCGCGGCCCATTTGGCGATCTCGGCATTCATCCAGCGCGTCGCGGTCTCGGGCGTGGTGTCGCTGCGGACCTGCATGGTCATGTCGGTCAGGCGCTTCTGCACGCTCTCCTGCGCCGCGGCCTGGTTGAAGGCGGCGTTGATGGCCTGGACGACGGGGGCCGGGGTGGCCTTCGGGGCGAGGACCATGTGCCAGGTGTAGCTTTCGGCATTGGGGACGCCGGCCTCGGCCAGGGTCGGCACATCGGGCGCCTGGGGCAGCCGCTTGTCGGCGGTGACGGCCAGCGCCCGGGCCTCGCCGCGCCGGGTGTAGGGCAGGCCACCCGCGGCCACGTCCATGAACATCGCAAGCCGGCCGGAGAGCAGGTCCGGCATGCCGGCCGAGCTGCCGCGATAGGGCACATGCGTCACCTTGAGGCCGCCGGCCCGGGCCAGGAAGAGCTCCGTCGCCAGGTGCACCGCGCCGCCATTGCCGCTGCTGCCGTAGTCGAACTTGCCGGGGTTGGCGCGGAACAGCGCGACCAGCTCGGCCACGTTGCGGGCGGGCAGATCCTTGTTCACCACCAGCAGCATCGGGATCACGCCGAGCAGCGCGACGGGCTGGAAATCCGCCACCGGGTCGAAGGGCAGGCGCTGGAACAGGGAGCTCAGCACCGAGTGGGCGATGGTGGTGTAGAGCAGGGTATTGCCGTCCGGCGCCGCCTTGGCGACGACCTCGGTGCCGACGACCACGCCGGCGCCGGTGCGGTTCTCGACCACCACGCGCTGCGGCAGGGTCTGGGAAAGCTGCTCGGCGAAGAGGCGGGCGGGGATGTCGGTCGGGCCGCCGGCGGCGAAGGGCACCACCAGGCGGATCGGCTGGCTCGGCCAGGGGGAGGCTCCGGGTCCCTGGGCCAGGGCCGGGCGCGCCAGGCCGGCGGCGAGGCCGGTCCCGGCAAGGGTGAGGATCTGGCGGCGGTTCATGCGTTCGCTCCCGGGCTTCGGTCGTGCCCGGCGCGCGACATGGGGGCAGGCGGGGCCGAGCGCAACCGCGGCCGGGCGCGGGCCGCCCGCGCGGCGCCGTTCAGGCCGGCTCGAGGCGCCGGCCGGCCTCGGCGTCGAAGACGTGCCAGGCCGCGGGCGGCAGCGCGACGGAGAGCGCCCGGTCCGCGGGCCCGACGGCGGCGCCGGGCAGCTTCGCCGCCAGCGCCTCGCCCCCCGGCAGCGTCCCATGCGCCACCGTCTCGGAGCCCAGCGGCTCCACGAGGTCGAGCGCGAGGGGCAAGCCACCGGCATCGAGGACCACGTGCTCGGGCCGGATGCCAATGACCAGCGCCCGCCCGTCCGGGCCCGGGCGCGGGCCATCGGCGAAGCGCAGCGTCGGGCCGGCCTTCAGCGCCGCGGCCGCGCCGCCCTCGGCCAGCCTCGCCTCCAGGAAGTTCATCGCCGGGCTGCCGATGAAGCCGGCAACGTAGCTGTCCGCGGGGCGGGACCAGACCTCCATCGGCGTGGCGACCTGCGCGGCATGGCCCTGGTGCATGACGACAAGGCGATCGCCGAGGGTCATCGCCTCCACCTGGTCATGCGTCACGAACAGGGAGGTGACACCGAGGCGCTTCTGCAGCCGCCGGATCTCGGCGCGCATCACCACGCGCAGCTTGGCGTCGAGGTTGGAGAGCGGTTCGTCGAACAGGAACAGCTTGGGTTCGCGCACGATGGCGCGGCCCATGGCGACGCGCTGGCGCTGGCCGCCGGAAAGCTGCCGGGGGCGGCGTTCCAGCAGGTGGGAGATGTCGAGAAGCTCCGCCGCCTCGCCCACCCTGCGCCTGATGTCGTCCGCCGGCAGGCCGCGGATCTTCAGGCCGTAGGCCATGTTCTGGAAGACGCTCATATGCGGGTAGAGCGCGTAGTTCTGGAACACCATGGCGACGTCGCGGTCGGCGGGTTCCAGCGCCGTGACGTCCCGCCCGCCGATCTTCACGCGCCCCTCGGTCGCCGTCTCCAGCCCGGCCACGATGCGGAGCAAGGTGGACTTGCCACAGCCCGAGGCGCCGACGAGGACGATCATCTCCCCGTCCGCCACGTTCAGGTCGATGCCGTGCAGCACATGCGTCTGCCCGAAGGACTTCTTGATGCCGCTGAGGTCGAGCGTCGCCATCTTATTTCTCGGTATCCGTCAGGCCCTTCACGAACCAGCGCTGCATCAGCAGCACCACCGCGACGGGGGGCAGCAGGGCGAGCACGGTCGTCGCCATGACGATGTTCCACTCCGTGTTCGCCTCGGAGCCGATCATCTTCACGATGCCGACAACGATGGTCTCGACATCGCCGGAGGTGGTGACCAGGAGCGGCCAGAGATACTGGTTCCAGCCATAGACGAAGAGGATCACGAACAACGCCGCCATGTTGGTGCGCGACAGCGGCAGCGCGACATCCCAGAAGAAGCGCATGGGCCCGGCGCCGTCGATCTTCGCGGCTTCGACGAACTCGTCGGGGATGGTCATGAAGAACTGGCGGAACAGCAGCGTCGCGGTCGCCGAGGCGATCAGCGGCACGATCAGACCCGCGTAGCTGTCCATCATCCCGAGGTCGGAAACGACCTTGAAGGTCGGGAAGATCCGCACCT
>JAIYAI010000780.1 GCA_027489135.1 Acetobacteraceae bacterium | reverse complement strand
CTCGACCAGCAGCTTGAGGTGGCGTGAGAGGCGCGGCTGGGACTGGCCGAGCACGTCGCAGAGATCGGTCACGCAGAAGGCCCCACGCGCGCAGAGCGCGAGCAGGCGCAGCCGGGTCGGTTCGGCGGCGGCGCGCAACTGGGCCAGGAGCTCCTTCATGGGGCTGGTAATGACATAAAGATATGCTTATGTCGAGAAGAGCATGAGCATGGACGCACGCATTCCCGTGACGCTGGTAGCGTCGCCGCCCGACGCCGCGGATTCATCCGCCGCGATGCTGCTCGCCGAACCGGGGCTGGCGATGGAGGGTCCGGTCGCGCGCTTCCAGCCCGGCCAGGCCCGGCATCGCTTCGGCTGCACCTGCTGCGGCGGCCGCTCCGCCGCGGCTGAGGCGCTGGACCGCCTGTTCCAGGCCCGCGCGCGCGGCACATGCCCCTGGTTCGAGCGGGTCGTCGCGGTCCTGCCGACAGAGGCGGCACGCGCCGAACTCAAGGCGGCGCTGCGCGAGGATCGGATGGTGGCGGCCCGCTTCCGAGCGGCAGACCGAGGCTAACCCGGCACGTCCCGGTCGCCGGTCCCGACGGGACGCTGCATGAAGACCACGTCCACCCAGCGGCCGAACTTCACCCCCGCCGCCTTCAGCACGCCGACCTGGCGGAAGCCCAGCGCCACGTGCAGGCCGATCGAGCCGACATTCTCCGAATCGCCGATCACCGCGAACATCTGCCGGAAGCCGCAGGCCTCGGCGCGGTCGAGCAGCGCGGCGACCAGCGCCTTGCCCACCCCCTGCCCGCGCTGGTCGTCACGCACATAGACGCTGTCCTCGCCCGCGAAGCGGTAGGCGGAGCGGTCGCGGAACTGCGCGGCATAGGCATAGCCGACGATCTGCCCGTCATCCTCGACGGCGACGAGCCAGGGCCAGCCCTTGCCCTGCACCTTGGCCATGCGGGTCGCCATCTCGGCCTCCGGCGGCGGTTCCTCCTCGAAGGTGCCGGTGCCGTAGAGCACGTGGTGGGCATAGATGGCGGTGATCGCCGGCAGGTCGGCCGGGGCGGCGTCGCGGATCTGCATGGTCCCTGCGTATCGCCCGTCCGGCAGGGCCGGCAACCCCGCCCGTCAGACCGGCAGGGAGAGCGCCTCCGCCAGGCGTTCCGCCAGCGCCAGCAGGGCGCGGTCACGCCCGGCACCGGCCACCAGGGAAAGGCCGACCGGCGCCCCCTCGACCCGACCGGCGGGCAGCGTCACCTCCGGCAGCCCGGCGAGGCCGGAGATCGCGGTGACTCCCATGGTCATCTCCCGCACCGCGTTCTGGGCATCGAGCGAGATGCCGAGCTTCGGCGCCGGAACGGGCGAGGTCGGGTAGATCATCACGGCGCCGCCCGCGAGCAGGGCCTGCATGCGGGCGCGGAACTGATCGCGGAAGGCACGTCCGGCGGCCGACTTGGCCGGATCCATCGCCTTGGCCGCGGCGAAGCGCTCCTTCACGCCTGGGCCGAATTCGGGGTTCGTCGCCTCGATCCAGCCGCCGAGGGTCGACCAGGCCTCGGCGGCCTGGGCGCAGCGGAAATGCTCGTACAGGGCGGGCAGCCCCTCCGGCGCGAGGGACAGGGACAGCGCCTTGCCCAGCAGCCCTTCCGCCGCCTCGAGCCCGGCCCCCAGCGCGCAGGCCGTGGCGGGCGTGGCGTTCACCCAGGCCTCGTCCACCTTGATCAGCGGGCCGAGGCCGAGGCCGGCTAATCCCGGCGCGACCGTGGGCAGCAGCACCGCGCCGACCCGCGCGAGGATGCCGGCGCGGGCAGCGAACCAGCCGGCGGTGTCGTAGCTGGGGCCCAGGGCACAGGCGCCGGTCAGGCTGACCGCGCCCCAGCTCGGGCGGATGCCGAAGGTGCCGCAATAGCTGGCGGGGATGCGCACCGAGCCGCCGGTATCGGAGCCCATGGCAAAGTCCACGAGCCCAGCGGCCACCGCAGCGGCCGATCCGCAGGAGGAGCCGCCCGGGAAGCGATCCGGGGCAGCGGGATTGGTGGGTGTGCCGTGCCAGACATTCTCGCCGGTCAGGCCGTAGGCGAGTTCGACGGTCTTGGTCTTGCCCTGGAGCGCCGCGCCGGCGTCCAGAAGCTGGGCGACCGCAATGGCGTGGCTCGGTGCCACGGGGTGGGTCCGACCCCAATCCGGGTTGCCGTAAGTGGTCGGCCAGCCGGCGACATCGTAGAGGTCCTTGACCGCGAAGCTGAGGCCGGACAGCGGCCCCGCGGCTTTGCCCGCGATCGCGGCCCGGGGACCGGGAACGAAGGCGCCGACCCGGTCAGCAGGGTTCTCAGGCATCCGACGGATACTCCAGCAAGACGATCGACCGGGTCATCCCCAGGAAAGCGCGGACGCGGCCTGCGACGGGCGCCCGCGGAGAGTGCTTGCTGGCAACGGAAAACACAATGCGCCGTGGCCTCCATGCCGGGACCAGGGCGGCCGCTGTGCCGCCTGGCCCCTTGCACGGAGATGTCGCATTGGTAACGCGACAGGCTCAGACGACCCCGAGCAGCACCGACTTGGTCGCAAGCGCCGCGAGGGTCGCAGTCACCGCGGCGGCGGGCAGGCCGCGCGACAGGAACGCCCAATAGGTGCCACCTGCCGCAATCAGCGCCCAGGCGAGAACCTCCGTCAGACCCATTTCGACCATGGCGGCGCGCCTTTCCCTTGAGTTACCTGTCGGCAATCTAACAAAACCCGGCCGCCAGGAAAAGAGGTTTCGCGAACGGGCGGTGACCGAAGGCGATCGCCTCAACCGCCGAGTGGCCGGCGGGGGCGCCCGGCGGTGTCGAAATTGCCGTCCGACAGCCAGGCGTCGAAGGCCGCGGCGCGGGCCGGCCATTCCTCGCCCAGGAGGGAGAACATCGCCGTGTCGCGGCGGCGGCCCTTCACGACCATGTGGGCCCGGAGCGTTCCCTCGTAGGTGAAGCCAAGCCGGGTGGCCGCACGACGGGACGGGGCGTTCAGCGCGTTGCACTTCCACAGCAGGCGCCGGTAGCCCAGGTCGTCCATCGCGTGCCGCATGAGCAGCACCATCGCCTCCGTCGCCGCCCGGGTCCGCTGCATGCGCGGGCTGAACCAGATGTTGCCGATCTCGATCGCGGCGTTGCCGGGCTGGATGTCCATCAGCGTCAGCCACCCATCCGCGGTGCCGCTGCGGTGCGGCCGCACCGCCCAGAAGATCGGGTCGTGCTGGCTGGCGAAGGCGCCGATCTGCTTTGCCAGCGCGTCCTGCGACGCGAAGGGGCCGTAGCCGAGATAGGCCCAGGATGCCTCCGCCCCCTCCCCCTGCATCGCCTGCCAGAGTTCCGCGGCATGGCGGGGGTGCAGAGGTTCGAGGTCGACGGACCGCCCGCGATGCGGGATGCGGGCGGGAATCGGTCGCGGCGTGGCATCGACCAGGGGCCCGACGGGCGGGTTGGTCGCGGGATCGACGGGCACGCCCGGCGGGAGGGCAGCAGGCGCGGCATCAGCGGGGGGCATGGCGGTCTCCGGCGGCAGGGAAGGGCCGGAATCGCCGAGCCCTTGCCCTGGCGCAAGGCGGGAATGCGCGGCTTCATGTTGCATCCCCCGCCGCACCGCAGCATGAAGGCCGCCATGGACGCCGCCGCCCCCGCCGCCACCGTGAAGCCCGCCATCCCGCCCGCCTTCTTCGGCGAGTCGGTGACCTGGGTGCATCACTGGACGGACCGCCTCTTCTCCTTCCGCTGCACGCGCGACCCGCATTTCCGCTTCGTCGCGGGGCAGTTCGCCATGATCGGGCTGATGGTGGACGGCAAGCCGCTGCTGCGTGCCTATTCGGTCGTCAGCGCGCCCTGGGACGAGGAGCTGGAGTTCCTGTCGATCAAGGTGCAGGACGGCCCCCTCACCTCCCGCCTGCAGCACATCCGCGTCGGCGACACGGTTCTGATCAACAAGAAGCCAACGGGCACGCTGCTGCTCGAGAACCTGCTGCCGGGAAAGACGCTCTACCTCTGCGCCACCGGCACCGGGCTCGCGCCCTTCCTGTCGCTGATCCGCGAGCCCGAGACCTTCGAGAAGTTCGAGCGCGTGGTGGTCTGCCATACCGTCCGCCAGGTGGACGAGCTTGCCTACCGCGACTTCATCGAGAAGGAGCTGCCCGAGCACGAATTCCTCGGCGAATACGTGAAGGGCAAGCTGCTGTATTACCCGTCGGTGACGCGCGAGGCCTTCCCGACCCAGGGCCGGATCACGACGCTGATCGAGACCGGGCGGATCTTCGCCGATCTCGGCCTGCCGCCGCTCTCGACCGAGACCGACCGCGTGATGCTCTGCGGATCGGAGGCGTTCAACGCCGACATGAAGCCGCTGCTCGAAGGGCGCGGCTTCGTCGAGGGGTCGAACAACCAGCCCGGGACCTATGTGCTGGAGAAGGCTTTCGTTACGAAATAGCGCGGGAATCCGCCAGAGGCCTCGCTGATTCAGCCATTGCGGGCCGCACGGGCGGCCCTTATGGGCGCGCCTTGCGCCGGCAGCACCTCGCCGTGTCGCGAGCGCCAAGAGCGGAGGAAGCGCCCCATGTCGACCTACCCCGTCCAGAGCCCCCCGCGCCGCGGCCTGCTCAAGGCCACAGCCGTCGGCGCCGCTGTGCTGGCGACCCCGCAGGTCAGCCGTGCCCAGACCGCGACGCTGCGCTTCCAGTCCACCTGGCCCCAGCGCGACATCTTCCATGAATTCGCGCAGGACTATGTCAGCCGCGTCAACCGCATGGCCGGTGGCCGCCTGCGGCTCGATCTGCTCGCCGCCGGCGCCGTCGTCCCGGCCTTCCAGCTGCTCGACGCCGTCTCCGCGGGTACGCTCGACGGCGGCCACGGCGTCTCGGCCTACTGGTTCGGCAAGAACAAGGCCTTCAGCCTGTTCGGCACCTCCCCGCCCTGGTTCGGCGACGCCAACCAACTGCTCGGCTGGTACTACTACGGCGGCGGCGAAGCGCTCTATAACGAGTTGGTCGGCGAGATCCTGAAGGTCAACGTCGTCGGCTTCCAGACCGGCCCGATGCCGACCCAGCCGCTCGGCTGGTTCAAGCAGCCCATCGAGCGCGCCGAGCAGATCCGCGGCCTGAAGTACCGCACCGTCGGCCTGGCGGCGGACCTGTTCCAGGAGATGGGCGCGGCCGTCGTCTCCCTGCCCGGCGGCGAGATCGTCCCGGCGCTGGAGCGCGGCGTCATCGACGGCGCCGAGTTCAACAACCCCTCCTCGGATCGCATCCTCGGCTTCCCCGACGTCGCCAAGGTCTACATGATCCAGAGCTTCCACCAGCGTACGGAAAGCTTCGAGGTGCTGTTCAACAAGGGCAAGTTCGAGGCCCTGCCGGAGGAGCACCGCTACGTCATCCGCCACGCGTCGGAAGCAGCCTCGGCCGACATGTCCTGGAAGCTGCAGGACCGCTACTCGCGCGACCTGATCGCCATGGCGCAGACCCAGGGCGTGCAGGTGCGCGCGACGCCCCGGCCGGTGCTCGAGGCGCAGCTCGCCGCCTGGAACCGGGTGGTGGAGCGGCTGGAGGCCGACAATTCCTCGCCGGCCAACGGGCCCTTCTTCAAGAAGGTCTGCGACAGCCAGCGTGAATGGTGCCGCCGCGTCGCCACCTTCTTCCTGCGCTACGAGGCGAGCTCCGCGCTCTCCTACAACCACTTCTTCGCCCGCCAGGGCTGATCCGGCCCGCCTCCGCGCGGCGCCGCCGGGGGGACCGGCGGTGTCGCGCGCATAGCGGCGTCCCGTTTCCAGGATCCTTCCGATGCAGCGACTGCTTCTCGGCATCGATCGGTTCAGTACGCTGGTCGGCCAGGCCTTCGCCTGGTGCATCGTGCTGCTGACGGGCGTCGTCACCTACGAGGTCGTCGCGCGCTACGCCTTCCGCGCGCCGACGAGCTGGGCCTACGACGTCTCCTACATGCTCTACGGCACGCTGTTCATGATGGCGGGCGCCTATGCGCTGAGCCGCAACGCGCATGTGCGGGGCGACTTCCTGTACCGGAACTTCCCGCCGCGGCGGCAGGCCTGGTTCGACCTGGTGCTCTACCTGCTGTTCTTCTTCCCGGCGATCATCGCCTTCATGGTCTCGGGCTGGCACTTCTTCG
>JAIYAI010000596.1 GCA_027489135.1 Acetobacteraceae bacterium | reverse complement strand
CGCGGCAGATGTGCTTCACGCCCGGCGCGCCCATCTTGACGATGCAGCCCAGCGCGTAGTCGCTCTCCTTCTCGTCGGTCCAGGCGCCGACAGTGGGCTTCAGGTAGGCCTGGTCGGCATAGGCCGCCGCGGTCTCGTACTTGGCGCCGCGGATGACGATGCCGGCATCGGTCTCCTTCACCACATGCACCATCATGTCGGGATCGCGCTGCGAGATATGCTTGCTGCGGTCGCCCTTGGGATCGGTGTTGGCGGAGACGTGGAAGGGATCCTGCTCCACCACCCGGTTGATGTGGTTGGTGATGTTGGCGGCGAAGCGCGGGTCGATCTCGTTCAGGATGTCGCGGCCGTCCTGCAGCGACCACATCTCGCCCACCGTCTCGTCGCCGACGCGGGTGACGACGCCGCCGATCTCCTTCAGCAGCGTATCCACGCTGCGCCACTTGCGGTGCCAGTCCTCCTGCGTCCGCGGCGGCTGGTTGTAGAGGCTGTGGCGCTCGTTGTTCTCCGCATAGGTCAGCGCGTCCTGGTGCTTCGCCTCGTGCTGCATGTCGTACATGCGGGCCTTGATGGCGACGATCGGGGCGAAGGCCTTGTGGGTGGTGACGTCCGTCACCCGTTGGCCGTCGATCCAGATCTCCCGCCCGTCGCGGATGCCATCCAGGTACTGCTGGCCGGTGCGGATCATCGGGCGGGGTCCTTATGCCTGGGTCGGGGGCAGGATGCCCGAACCGGCGTCATCGGAAAAATAGTCTTCGTCGGGCTTCGGCATCGGAATACCCTATGCACCGATGGACCTCTCCCTCCGCGCCCTGCGCTACCTGGTGGCGGTGGCCGACCAGGGCAGCGTCACCGCCGCTGCCCGGCGCCTGCACGTCTCCCAGCCCGCCATCTCCGAGACACTGGCGCAGCTCGAGGCCGAGCTCGGCCTGCCGCTGTTTCTCCGTCACCACGCCCGCGGCGTGACCCCCACCCCCGCCGGCGCCCGGGTGGTGGCGGAGGCGCGGCGGCTGCTGGCCCATGCCGCCGATTTCGCCCGTGCCGCCCGGGCGCTGGGGGATGCGCCGGCCGGCGAGATCACGCTGGGCTGCTTCCTGACGGTCGCGCCGCGCTTCCTGCCGCGCCTGCTCTCCGCCTTCGCCGAGCGCCATCCCGCCATCACCGTCCGGCTGGAGGAGGGCGACCAGCAGGAGATCCTGGCTGCGCTTGCGCTGGGCCGGACGGAACTCGCGCTCGCCTACGACTTCGCCCTGCCGGACACGGTGGAGATCACGCCGCTCGCCGCCCTGCCGCCGCATGCGGTGCTGCCGGCGCGGCACCCGCTGGCCCGGCGCGCCCGGCTGACCCTGGCGGAACTCGCCGCGGCCGAGCCGCTGCTGCTCCTCGACCTGCCGCATTCGCGGGAATACTTCCTGGCGCTGTTCCGGGCGAAGGGGGTGGAGCCCCGCATCGGCTTCGCCTCCCGCAGCCAGGAACTGATCCGCGGCCTGGTCGGCAACGGCCACGGCTTCGCCATCCAGAACGCGGTGCCGCGCAGCCCCTACGCGGTGGATGGCAGCCGCATCGTGGCGCTGCCGCTCGACCCCGATCTCGCGCCGGTCCGGCTGATGCTGCTGGCGCCGCGCGGCCTGCCGCCGCGCCCGGCGGTGCGCGCCTTCGCGGCCTTCGTGCGCGAAGCCTTCGCCGCGGGCGGGCTGTTCGACGAGGCGCGGTGACGGCGCGGAGGGCGCGTCACCGTCCCGCAGCCAGCGTGCGCAGGGCGCGCGTCACCGTCCCGCAGCCAGCGTCCGCGACGGCGTCTCGCCATACATCGCCTGGTAGTCGCGCGCGAAGCGGCTGAAGTGCCAGAGGCCGAGATCGAGCGCGACCTGCTTGACCAGCAGCCCGTCGCCGCCCGCGATCAGCCGGCGTCGCGATTCCGCCAGCCGCCAGGCCCGCAGGTAGCGATGCAGGCTGATGCCATAGACCGCCTGGAAGCAGAGGTTCACCCAGCGGGCACCGGCGCCGACGGCCGCCGCGACCTCCGCGCTGGACACGGCGCGACCATGCACCGTCGCGAGATAGGCGACCGCCGCGGCGGTGACCCGGACAGCCCGCGCATCCGCGCGCGGCACCCTCCCCTCCGGCACGGTTGCCGCCAGCGCGGCATGGAGGTCATCGACGGCCGCCGCCGCCACCGTCGCCCACGCCGCGCCGGGCACGTCGCGCGAGGCCAGCGCCGCCAGGTCGCGCAGCCCCGGCGCCTGCGCGAGCAGCCCGGGCAACGGCACCGCGCGCCCCGCACCGGCCCCGGGCATGCGGCCAAGTGTCGGGCCGAAGCGATCGTCGTCCAGCACCGCCATCGCCCAGCACTGGCCGTCGACCACCCGCGCATGCAGCTCCGCGCCGGGTCCGTAGAGCACGGCATCGGCGGCGCCCTGGTGCACGGCGTTCATGCGGCTGACGCCCACCGGCCCTCCGGTCGGGAAGAACAGCGCCCAGGTACCCGGCCGCACCCGCGCCTGGCAGAGATAGGTGCCCTCCACCGCATTCGCCTGGATCCGCACCGGGCCGAGATCGGCGAGCCGCATCCGGAAGCGGAAGCGCCCGGGCGAGAGCTGGATGTGCTCCGCCTCGAAGTCGCGCTGCGCCGCCGCCAGGGTCTCGATCTGGTGGTAGTCGGCCGAGAAGGTGGCGGAGGTCATCCGGATACGCCGCGGGGAGCTGGGGCAGGGGAATCGCACTTGAGAAAATGGTGTCTTCTCGCGACGCGGATTGATGGACTCTTGTTCTCTCCGCAGGCTGCGGAGGACGTCCGGTCATGTCGCTCATCTTGGCGCTTTCGG
>JAIYAI010000001.1 GCA_027489135.1 Acetobacteraceae bacterium | reverse complement strand
TCGACCGCGTCATTGCCCTTGGCGAGGCCCGGCTGGGGCGGCGGCGCGGCCAGGCTGTCGAGCAGCCCATCGACGCTGGTGAAGTCGAGCTCGGAGTTGCGCCACGCGATCGCCTGCAGCGCCTCGAACTGGTGGTTCTCGATCTTCTCGACCATCTCCTCCGGCAGCGGCGGGCTTTCCGCCGTCACGCCGAAGCTGCCGTCGCGCATGCCGCGGCCGGCGCGGCCGGCGATCTGCGCGGCCTCCTGCGCCGTCAGGCCGCGCAGCGCATGGCCGTCGAATTTCTGCAGCGACGCGAAGGCGACATGGTCGACATCCATGTTCAGCCCCATCCCGATGGCGTCCGTCGCCACCAGGAAATCGACCTCGCGGTTCTGGTAGAGCGCCACCTGGGCGTTGCGCGTGCGCGGGCTGAGGCGCCCCATCACCACCGCGCAGCCGCCGCGGCGGCGGCGGATGGCCTCGGCGATGGCGTAGACCTCGGCGGCCGAGAAGGCGACGACGGCGCTGCGCGGCGGCAGCTTGGTCAACTTCTGCACGCCGGCATGGGTGAGCTGCGACAGGCGCGGGCGCGTCTCCACCTCGGCGCGCGGAACGAGGCGCTGCAGCAGCGGGCGGATGGTCTCGGCGCCGAGGAACATGGTCTCGACCATGCCGCGGGCATTGAGCAGGCGGTCGGTGAAGATGTGCCCGCGATCGGGGTCGGCGCAGAGCTGGATCTCGTCCACCGCGACGAATTCGGTGCGGCGGTCGAGCGGCATGGCTTCCACCGTGCAGGCGAACCACTTCGCCTCGGGCGGGATGATCTTCTCTTCGCCGGTGATCAGCGCGACGTGCTTCTCGCCCTTCTGCGCGACCATGCGGTCGTAGTTCTCGCGCGCGAGCAGGCGCAGCGGGAAGCCGATGATGCCGCTGGCATGCGCCAGCATCCTGGTGATCGCCAGGTGCGTCTTGCCCGTGTTCGTGGGGCCGAGAACGGCCTTCACGCGGGCATCGAACATCGGGGTGAAGCTGTCCGCCATGCGGGGCCTCTTGGGCCGGGGCGGCCGGAATGGCAAGGCGCGGCGCAGCATGCGGGTCGGCCAGCGCCGTCTTCCGCCGCGCCTGCCGGCTCGCCCGGCGCCGGTCGCCGGGCTATGGCGCGCGCCATGCCGGCCCCCCGCCCATCCCGCCGCGCCGCCCGCGCGTGAGCCCCCTTGCGTCGCCTGCCGCACGCTTCGCCCTGCTCTATGCCGCGCAATTCGCCGCGATCGGCGTGATGCTGCCCTTCCTGCCGGCGGTGCTGGCAGGGCATGGCCTCACGCCGCAGGAGGTCGGGCTGGTGCTGGCGGCGGGGTCGGCGACGCGGCTGGTCGCGGGGCCGCTGCTCGGTCGCACGGCGGACGCGCTCGGCCATCCGCGGCTGGTGCTGGTCGTCGCGGCGCTGCTGGCGGCGGCGACGGCGGCGGGCTTCGCGCTGGCCCAGGCCTTCCTGGCGCTGCTGCTGGTGAACATCCTGCACAGCCTCTGCATGGCGCCGGTCATCCCGCTCGGGGATTCCCTGGCCATACAGGCCTCGCGCCGCCGCGGCTTCGACTATGGCCGGGTGCGCTCAGCGGGGTCGATCGCCTTCATCATCGCGGCCGCGGTGGCGGGGCAGGCGGTGGGGATGGGCGGGCCGGCTGCCGCGGTCTGGCTCTTCGCTGCCTGCCTGGTCGCCACCGCCGGGACGGCGCTGCTGCTGCCGGCGCCGGAGGCCAGCGCGGCGGCGACCCGCCGCGGATCGGGCGGCTTCCGCGGCCCCTTCCGCGACCCCGCCTTCGCCTGGGTGCTGCCGCTCTCGGCGCTGATCCAGGGCAGCCACGCGCTCTATTACGGCTTTGCCACCATCCACTGGCAGGCGGCGGGCCTCTCGGCCCAGGTCATCGGTCTGCTCTGGGCCGAGGGTGTGGTGGCGGAGGTCGCACTCTTCCTCTGGGGGCGGCGGATCGCCGACCGGCTGGGCGCGCCCGGCCTCGCGGCGCTGGCGGCGCTCGCCGGCGTGATCCGCTGGTCCGTCACGGCGGAGACCGCCTGGCTGCCGGCGCTGGCGGTGGTGCAGGCGCTGCATGGGCTGACCTTCGGCGCAATGCACCTCGCCGCGATGCGCGTGCTGGCGCGCCAGCCGCCCGAGCGCGCGGCGACGGCGCAGACGCTGCACGCCTCGCTCGGCGGCGGGCTTGCCTCCGGCCTGCTGATGCTGGCGGCGGGGCCGCTCTATGCCGCGGCGGGGGCGGGGGGCTTCTGGGTCATGGCGGGGCTGTGCCTGGTGGCGCTGCCGCTGACGCTGGTGCTGCGGGACCGGCTGCGCCGGGGGTAGTGTCCCGTGGGACACGCCGGCCATCGTGCCGACGATCGGTCCCCGTCATCCACAGCTGTCCACAGGGCAGGGTGTGATCCCGTGGCGTCGGGTTCGGCGCTAGCATGCGCGCATGAACACCATCGATTCGCCGGGCGCCTTTGGCGAGACGGGCGGCCTGCTCGGCCTCTCGCAGCGCGTCCCGCCGCAGAACGCGGAGGCCGAGCAGGCGCTGCTCGGCGCCCTGCTGGCGAACAACAAGGCGTATGAGCGGGTCAGCGAGTTCCTCGCCCCCGAGCATTTCGCCGATCCGATCCATGGCCGCATCTACCGTGCCATCCAGCGCCGCGTGGAGGCAGGGCAGATCGCCGACGTCGTGATGCTGCGGAGCGAGTTCGAGCATTCCGGCCTGCTCGACGAGGTCGGCGGCCCCGCCTACCTGGCGCAGCTTCTCTCGGCCATGGTCGGCATCATCAATGCCGGGGAATATGGCCGGCTCGTGCATGACTGCTGGCTGCGCCGGCAGCTTGTGGATGTGGGCGAGGAGGTGGTGAACCGCGCCTTCGGCGCCGAGCCGGAACTGGATGCACGGCAGCAGCTCGAGGCCGCCGAGCAGCAGCTGTTCGACCTGGCGAAGGACGGCGGCAACGAGGGCGGCTTCAAGACCTTCGCCCGCGCCCTGGCCGAGGCCGTGGATCTCGCCGAGCGCGCCTTCTCGACGCCGGGCGGCGTCTCGGGCCTGTCGTCCGGCCTGCGCGACCTCGACAAGAAGACGGGCGGGCTGCACCCCTCGGACCTCATCATCCTCGCCGGCCGTCCGGGCATGGGGAAGACCGCGCTGGCGACCAAGATCGCCTTCGGCGCCGCCAAGGCTCTGGTGCGTGAGGCAGAGGAGAAGGGGCCGGACGTGGTACCGGACGGGCAGGTCGCGATCTTCTCGCTCGAAATGAGCGCGGACCAGCTCGCCACCCGTCTTCTGTCGGAAGCCAGCCGCGTCTCCGGCGACCGCATCCGCCGTGGCGCCATCGAGCAGCGGGAGTTCGACGAGTTCGTCCGCGTCAGCCGCGAACTGGCGCAGCTGCCGCTCGTCATCGACGACACGCCGGCCATCACCATATCCGCGCTGCGCACGCGCTGCCGGCGCCTCAAGCGCACCAAGGGGCTCGGGCTGGTGGTGGTGGACTACCTGCAGCTCATGCGGCCCGCGGCGGGGACGCGGCCGGAAAGCCGCGTGCTGGAAATCTCGATGATCACCCAGGGGCTCAAGGCCATCGCCAAGGAGCTGGAGGTGCCGGTGATCGCGCTGTCGCAGCTCTCCCGCGCCGTCGAGCAGCGCGAGGACAAGCGGCCGCAGCTTTCGGATCTCCGCGAATCGGGCTCGATCGAGCAGGACGCCGACATCGTGATGTTCGTCTATCGCGACGAGTACTACGTGCAGGCGCAGCAGCCCAAGACCACCGCCTTCGAGCAGCCCGACAAGTTCGAGGAGGCGATGAACCGCTGGCAGGGGCGGATGGAGGAGGTGCACAACCGCGCCGACCTGATCATCGCCAAGCAGCGCCACGGCCCCACCGGCACCATCCCGCTCTTCTTCGAGGCCGAGTTCACCCGCCTCGGCGACCTCGATATCGCGCCTGAGGGGCCCGGCCCGGGTTACTGAACGCAACCGCGCTTGCGCCCCGCGCCCGCGCGGGCCAATGCGGGCGGGATGCAGGCGGTCCTCACCATCGACCTCGCGGCCGTGGTCGCGAATTGGCGCGCGCTCGGCGCCCGGCACGGGGCGCCCATCGCAGGCGTGGTGAAGGCGGATGGCTATG
>JAIYAI010000175.1 GCA_027489135.1 Acetobacteraceae bacterium | reverse complement strand
GCATCGGGGCGGGCGGCGGCGACATGCATGCCGATCTGGCGGCCGAGGGCCTCCATCACCTCGCCCTCGGACTTGCCTTCGAGCGCCACCAGCACGCCGATCTTGCCGAGGCCCGGCTTGATCGCGTTGTGGGTGTAGGTGGCGACCGCGCCCTCCTTCACCTCGAGGCGCTTCGCCCGGCGGATGTGCATGTTCTCGCCGATCGTGGCGATCAGGCGGGTCAGCTCGTCCTGCACGCTGTGGCGGGTGCCCGGATAGGGCGCCTTCTTCAGCGTCTCGACATCGTCACCGACCGAGAGGACGAGCCCCGCCACCTCGGACACGAAGGCCTGGAACAGCTCGTTGCGGGCGACGAAGTCGGTCTCGGCGTTCACCTCGACCATCGCGGCGACCTGGGGCGCGCTGGCCACGCCGACCAGGCCCTCGGCGGCGGCGCGGCCGGACTTCTTGGCTGCGGCCGAGAGGCCCTTCTTGCGCAGCCAGTCGACCGCGGCCTCCATGTCGCCGCCGGCTTCCACCAGCGCCTTCTTGCAGTCCATCATGCCCGCGCCGGTCTTCTCGCGCAGGTCCTTCACCATGGCGGCGGTAATCTCGGCCATGCGGCTTCTCCTTGGATGCGGCTGCGACGGTCAGGCGGTGGCGGCGGGCTGCTCGCCCTCGACCGCCGCGGGGATCTCCTCGGCCGGGACCTCGGCGGCCTCGCCCGGATCGTCCAGCGCCTCGGCCTGCACATCCTCGGCGGCGCCCATGTCGACGCCGGAGGCCTGCAGCTCCGCCGAGATGCCGTCGAAGACGGCGCCCGCGACCAGGTCGCAGTAGAGGTTGATGGCGCGGATCGCGTCGTCGTTGCCCGGGATCGGGAAGGCGACACCTTGCGGGTCGGCGTTGCTGTCGACCACGGCGATGACGGGGATGCCGAGCTTGTTGGCCTCCTCGATCGCCAGCTTCTCCTTAACGACGTCGATCACGAAGATGATGTCGGGCAGGCCGCCCATCTCCTTGATGCCGCCGAGGGCGCGGTCGAGCTTCTCCTTCTCCCGCGTCAGCATCAGGACCTCCTTCTTGGTGAGGCCCTGGACGCCGCCGCTGATCTGCTCGTCCATCTGCTTCAGGCGCTTGATGCTGCCCTGGATGGTCTTCCAGTTGGTCAGCATGCCGCCGAGCCAGCGGTGATTCACGTAGTACTGGCCGCACTTGGTCGCGGCCTCGGCCACGTATTCCGCCGCCGCCTTCTTGGTGCCGACGAAGAGCACGCGGCCACCGGCGGCCACCGTGTCACGGACGGCGCGCAGCGCACGGTCCATCATCGGGACGGTCTGCTGCAGGTCCAGGATGTGGACCTGGTTGCGCACGCCGAAGATGTAGGGGGCCATGCGCGGGTTCCAGCGCCGCGTATGGTGGCCGAAATGCACGCCGGCTTCGAGCAGCATGCGGAGCGAGACAACGGGCATCGCCATGGGCGAGGTCCTTCCTTCCAGGGTGGTCCGGTTGAGCCTCCGCGGCGCAGACCCGGGGGTTCCCGGGACCGGACCCAACCGTGTGATGGAAGGGCGCACCGCGTGCGGATTTGCCGCGGCGGGCGGAACCCGCGCGACGGGCGGGGTTATGACGCCAGTCCTGCCCCGCGGCAAGTCACCGGAGGGTCAGACGACCTCCACCTCGGCGACCCCCGGCAGCACCTTCATCGCCTGCATCAGCCGCGGCGAGACATTGAAGGCACCCGGCAGCGCCACCTCCACCTCCTGCCCCGGCGCGGTGCGGGCGATCAGGATCACCCGTCCCTTGCCCCGCCCCTCCCGCGCCAGCAGGTCGCGCACCGGATTGACCGCCCCCGTGCCCTCCAGCCAGAGCCGGATCCCCTGGCCCACGCCCTGCGCGGCCTTCTCCAGCGCCTCGATGTCGCCGGCGGTCAGGCGCAGCTGCTCCCCGTCGAGCCGCGCCTCGGCTGAGACCAGCACCGCCGTCCCCTCCTCCAGCAGCGGCCGCGCCTTGCCCAGCACCTCGGAGAACAGCGTCACCTCGTAGCTGCCGGCCTGGTCGGAGAGGCTGACCCAGCACATCCGGCTGCCGGTGCGGGTCGTCCGCTCCTTGGTCGCCGTCACCGTCCCGGCCAGCTTGAGCCGGGCCGACCCACCCTTGGCGCGATCGGCGATCTGGCTGGAAGGCGTGACGCCGAGCCGCTTCAGCACCGCCTTGTAGGTATCGAGCGGATGAGCCGAGAGGTGGAAGCCCACCGCCTCCGACTCGAAGGACAGTTTCTCGAGCTGCGGCCAGTCCGGCAGGTCTGGCAGGCGCAGCGCCTCGGGCTTCGCGTCGGCGCCGCCGAAGAGGCCGATCTGTGCGCTGTTGCGGTCCTCCGCGCTGGCCTGGGCGCGGCGCAGCACCGTCTCCGCCCCGGCGACCAGGCGGGCGCGGTTCCGCTCCATGCCGTCGAAGGCGCCGGCCTTGGCGAGATTCTCGATCTGCATCTTGTTGAGCAGCTTCGGGTCCACGCGCTCGGCGAAGTCGGCGAGCGACGTGAACGGCCCACGCGCGTCGCGCGCCCGCACCAGGTCCCGCATCGCCTGCGCGCCAACGCGCTTCACGGCGGCCAGGGCGAAGCGGATGGCTTCGCGCCCATCCTCCGTCCGCTCCACCAGGAACTCGGCGCCGGAGCGGTTCACGTCCGGCGGCAGGACGGGGATGCCGAGGCGCGAGGCCTCCTGCATGTGGCCGGCCAGCTTCTCCGTCTTGTCGAGGTCGAGCGTCATCGAGGCGGCGAGGAAGGCCACCGTATGGTTCGCCTTCAGCCATGCCGTCTGGTAGCTGACCAGCGCATAGGCCGCGGCGTGGGACTTGTTGAACCCGTACTCCGCGAACTTCGCCATCATGTCGAAGATCTCGGTCGCCTTGGCGGGCTCGATGCCGTTCTTGACCGCGCCCTCGGTGAAGGTGGCGCGCTGCTGCTCCATCTCCTTGGCGATCTTCTTGCCCATGGCGCGGCGCAGCAGGTCGGCGCCGCCGAGCGAGTAGCCCGCCGCCACCTGGCTGATCTGCATCACCTGCTCCTGGTAGACCATGATGCCGTAGGTCTCTTCCAGGATGTGGTGGATGCTGGGGTGCGGGCTCTCCCAGGGTTCGCCGTGCTTCCTCTGGCAATAGGCGGGGATATTGGCCATCGGGCCGGGGCGGTAGAGCGAGACCGCGGCGATCAGGTCCTCGAAGCGGTCGACCTTCATCTGGCGCAGGCAGTCCCGCATGCCCTGGCCTTCGAACTGGAACACCCCGGCGGCATCGCCGCGGCGGAGCATGGCGTAGGTCTTCGCGTCATCGAGCGGGATGGTGGTGATGTCGATCTCCACCCCCTGCCCCTTCAGGATGGCCAGCGCCTGCTGGATCACCGTCAGCGTCTTCAGGCCAAGGAAGTCGAACTTCACCAGG
>JAIYAI010000531.1 GCA_027489135.1 Acetobacteraceae bacterium | reverse complement strand
GTCGAGACGCGGCGCATGGTCGCGGCGGTGGTGGCGGCCGAGCAGGTGCGCTTCCTGCAGGCCAACGGCATCGACGAGTTCCACTTCTACACGCTGAACCGGCCGGACCTCGTGTATGCGATCGCGCATATCCTCGGGGCGCGGCCGGCGAAGCCGGCGGCCTAGCGGCCCTATCGCCGGCATGGAAAGATCGGTCCCGGTCGCCTGACCGGGGGAGAACCATCCATGCCGCGCCTCTCGCGCCGGGCCTTCGCGGCCTCGGCCTTTGCTGCGCCCGGTATTGCCGCGGCGCAGCCGCTGGCGGTCCCGCCGGGCATGCTGGCGCAAGGCGGGCCGGTGGACGTGCCCTATGGCCAGCCCGCCGCGACCGAAGCCGGGGTGAAGCGGCGGCCGCGGGCCGGGCCTGGCTATGCGCCACTGCTCGGCACGGCCGGGTCCTCGCTGACGCCGCTCGGTGACCTCGACGGCACCATCACGCCGAACGGGCTGCACTTCATCCGCCACCATGCCGGCGTGCCGGCAATCGCGCCGGAGCAGCACCGCCTGGTCGTGCATGGACTGGTCGACCGGCCGCTGGTCTTCACCATGGACCAGCTTCGCCGCTTCCCGACCGTCTCGCGCCTGCACTTCCTGGAATGCTCGGGCAACACGCCCTTCTACCAGCAGGCGCGCATCCGGCCGGACTGGACGGTGCAGGACACGCATGGCCTGCTCTCCTGCGCCGAATGGACCGGGGTGCGGCTGGCCGACGTGTTGGCCGAGGTCGGGCTGAAGCCCGGCGCCCGCTGGATGCTGGCCGAGGGTGCCGACGCCGCGGCGATGACGCGCAGCATCCCCGTCGCCAAGGCGCTCGACGACGCGATGCTCGCCTGGGGCCAGAACGGCGAGGCGCTGCGGCCGGAGCAGGGCTACCCGCTGCGCCTGTTCCTGCCCGGCTATGAGGGCAATACCAGCGTGAAGTGGCTGCGCCGGCTGAAATTCGCCGAAAGCCCCTTCATGACGCGGGAGGAGACCTCGAAATACACGGGGCTGATGCCGGACGGCACGGCGCGGCAGTTCAACTTCACCATGGAGGTGAAGTCCGTCATTACCCGCCCCTCCGGCGGGCAGTCCATGGGGCCGCCGGGGTTCCGCGAGATCACCGGCCTCGCCTGGACCGGCCGCGGCACAATCCGCCGGGTCGAGGTCAGCACCGATGGCGGCGCCACCTGGCAGGACGCGGCGCTCCAGGAACCGGTGCTGTCGAAATGCCTCACGCGCTTCCGCCTGCCCTGGCGCTGGGAGGGCGGGCCGGCCGTGTTGCTGAGCCGTGCCACGGATTCGACCGGCGACGTGCAGCCGACGCGGGATGCGCTGGTCGCCGAGACCGGGCCGAACTTCGTCTACCACTGCAACGCCATCACCGCCTGGCGCGTGGCGCCCTCGGGGGAGGTCACCCTTGCGGTATGACCTGATGCTGGCCGGCCTGCTGCTGGCCGCACCCGCCGCGGCGCAGCAGGGGCCGCTCGGCCTCGGCACGCCGGCGTCCCCGGCGGAGATCGCGGACTGGGACATCGACGCGTCGCCGGACGGCGCGGGATTGCCGCCGGGGCGCGGCAGCGTGGCCGAGGGGGCCGTGATCTACGCCGCGCGCTGCGCCGCCTGCCACGGGCCGCGCGGGACGGAGGGGGCGATCGCGCCGGCGCTGCGCCTCGCGGGCGGCATCGGGTCGCTGGCGACGCCGCGGCCGGTTGTGACCGTCGGCAGCTACTGGCCCTACGCCACGACGCTGTTCGACTACACGCGCCGCGCCATGCCCTTCGATGCGCCGCAGAGCCTGACCCCGGACCAACTCTACGCCGTCACGGCCCATGTGCTGCATCTGAACGGGCTGCTGCCCGCGGATGCGGTGCTGGATGCGGAGAGCCTGCCCCGCATCCGCATGCCCAACCGCGACGGCTTCCGGCCCGTGCGCGGTGCCGAGTAGCGATGGCCTCCGGCCCGCGCGCGGTGACGAGCAGCGACGGCCCCCGGCCCGTGCGCGGTGCCGAATGGCTACGGCTTCTTCGCGTAGTTCCCGCCGGCGGCGCGCACCTCGGCCGCGGTCTTCGCCGCCCGCAGCCGCGCGAGATGCTCGGCCTCCCCGGCCAGCATCTTCTCGGCGTTCTCCAGCACCTGCGCCGCGCGGTCGGCGGGGAACTTCACCGCGCCGTTCTCGTCCATGTGGATCAGCTCGCCCGGCGCCACATCCATGCCGCCGACCGAGACGGGGACGTTCACCGCCTGCACCGCCATCTCGCCATGCCCCGCGGTCACGCCGCCGAGCAGCATCTGGAAGCCGAGGCGGCGCACCGCGTCGACGTCGCGCGAGGGGCCGTTCGACAGCATGCCGATGCAGCCGACCGACATCATCGAGGTCACCATGATCTCGCCCGCGAGGCCGGCCTTGGACATCAGCTCCGGCGGCCACTTCTGCTGGATCACCAGGATGGTCGGCTTCGGCATGGCGTCGAGCGCATCGACCACGTCCATGAAGGTCAGCCGGCCCTGGTAGTTCGGGTCGGGCAGGCCGTAGACGCAGGTGACGGCGTGGCCGATCACCGGCCCCATCTCCGGGTAGATGCAGCGGATCGAGCTGTCCGTGTACCAGTTCTCGGTCCAGGGGTTGTAGAGGCCGAGGCAGAGCGGGTTCTTCGGATAGGTCGCCACCACGTTGGTGATGGTCGGCGTGTCGATCTTGCGGAGACCGGCGAAGATCTCGTCCTTGCTGGCGGCCATGGCGTGCTTCCCCCGATGTGAGCGGGTGGGATGGTCGCGGGTCGGGCGGCGCGCGTCCAGGGGCCTATTCCATCCGCAGCCCTTCCGTGCGCACGAGGTCGGTCGCCCAGGCCACATAGGCGGCCCAGCGCGTGGCAAGCTCGGCCGGCGTGCTGCCGATCCCGGTGATGCCGAGCTGGTCGAGACGCCCCCTGACATCGGCGTCGCGCAATCCGATCGCGGTTGCCTCGCTGAGCCTCCCGATGGCGATGTCCGGTGTCCCGGACGGCGCCCAGAAATTCACCCCCTCGAAGCGCTCGAAGCCGGGAAAGCCCTGCTCGGCGATGGTCGGCACCTCCGGCAGCAGCGGCATCCGGGCGGGGGAGGAGACGCCGAGCGCGCGCAGCCGCCCCTCCTTCACCAACGGCACCGCCTGCGGCAGGGTCGAGAAGCCGAAATCCGTGTCGCCGCCCATCACCCCCGCGATCGACTGCGACCCGCCGCGGTAGGAGACATGCGTCGCCACGGCACCCGCGCGCTTCAGCAGCATCAGCCCCGTCAAATGCGGCCCGCCGATCTGGCCGGAGGAAAAGTAGGAGAGCTGTCCCGGCCGGGCGCGCGCCATCTCCAGCAGCTGCGCCAGGCTCTGCGCCGGATGGTCGGCCCGAACCACCAGCAGCAGCGGCGCGCGCGCGACCTCGGAAACCGGCACGAAGGCGGTCGCGGGGTCGTAGGGCAGGCCGCGCATCACCAGCGGGTTGGTCGCCATGGAGAGGCCGGTGGAGAGGATGGTGTAGCCGTCGGGTGCCGCCCGCGCCGCCTCCGCTTCCCCGATCGAACCCGTGGCGCCGCCGCGGTTGTCGAGCACCACGGGCTGGCCGAGATGGCGCGACATCACGGGCGCGATCAGCCGCGTCGGCGTATCGACGCCGCCGCCCGCCGGCCAGGCGACGACGATGCGGATCGGGCGCGTCGGGAAGGCCTGGGCATGGGCGAGGGCGGGCAGGGCGAGCCCGGCGAGGATGGTCCGTCGCAGCATCGCGCTCACTCCGCCTTGATTCCGTTCTCGCGGATGATGTCGCCGAGCAGCTTGCGCTGCGCCGCGAAGAAGGCGGCGAATTCGGCGGGCGTCGTGCCGCGCGGCAGCATGCCGATGGCCCCCATGCGGCGGACCACCTCGGCATCGCGCATCGCCACCCCCGCGGCCTCGGCCAGCTTCGCCACGATCGGCGCCGGCGTGCCGGCGGGAACGTACATGCCGAGCCAGTCGGCGAGGTCGTAGCCGGCGAAGCCCTGCTCCGCGACCGTCGGGATGTCGGGCAGGTTTCCCAGCCGCTGGCCGATCGAGACGGCGAGGCCGCGCAGCCGCCCCTCGACCACCTGCGGTGCCGATTGCGGCAGGGTGGAGAAGACGAACTCGACATCGCCCGCCAGCAGCCCGGCGATGGAGGCCGCACCGCCGCGATAGGCGACGCCGTTGGCATCCGCACCCGCGCGCCGCAGCATGTCCGCCGGCGCAAGCTGGGTCACCGTGCCCGTGCCGGAATGGCCATAGGCGACACGCCCAGGCGCCGCCTTCATCCGCGCGACCAGGTCCTGCAGCGTCTTCGACGGGTGGTCGGCGCGCACCACCAGCAGCAGCGGCGAGAGGGCGATCAGGCTGACCGGCGTCAGCGCCGTCGCGGCGTCATAGGGCAGGCCCGGGATCAGCAGGTGGTTGATCGAGAGTGCCGCCGTGTCGGCCAGCACCGTGTACCCATCGGGCGCCGCCTGCGCGACATGCCCGGCGCCGACCGAGCCCGAGGCGCCGGCGCGGTTCTCGATGACGATGGACTGGCCGATCACCCCCTGCATGGCGGCCTGGGCGAGGCGGATCGGCGTATCGGCGCCGCCGCCCGGGGGCCAGGCGACGACGATGCGCACGGGGCGGCCGGGCCAGGGCTGGGTCTGCGCCAGACCTGTCGCCGGGATCGCCAGCGCCGCCAGCGTCGCGGCGCGCCGCGTCCAGCCCTGTACCATGACCCGTTCCTCCTGATCCGTCCTCGGGCGCGATCCTGCCGAAGCCGCGCCTCCCGGTCCATGCTGGGAATTCGGCGCCGGCGAGCCTATCCTGCGCGGCAAACCCGCCGTCCCCTGGGAGAGAACCGCCATGCGCCTGACCGATGCGCAGATCCGCCAGTTCAACGAGGAAGGCTGGCTCTTCCTGCCCGAGACCTTCACGCCGGAAGAGATCGCCGTGCTGCGGGCGGAGGCCGAGGGCATCTACGCCGCCAACCGCCCCGAGATCTGGCGCGAGAAGTCGGGCGTCCCGCGCACCGCCTTCGCTGCGCATACCTACAACGAGGCCTTCCGCATCCTCGGTGCGCATCCCCGCCTGATCGAGCCGATCGAGCAGCTCTTCGGCGAGAAGCTCTACATGCACCAGTTCAAGATCAACGCGAAGGCGGCCTTCACCGGCGATGTCTGGCAGTGGCACCAGGACTACGGCACCTGGCTGCGCGACGACGGGATGCCGGAGCCGCGGGCGATGAACATCGCCGTGTTCCTCGACGAGGTGATGCCGATCAACGGCCCCCTGATGCTGATCCCGCGTAGCCAGGCGCATGGCAACCTGGAAGCCGGGCACGACCTGTCCACGACCAGCTATCCCCTGTGGACGCTCGACGACGCGGTGGTGACGAAGCTGGTGGCGGAAGGCGGGATCGTGGCGCCCACCGGCAAGCCCGGCGGCGTGCTGATGTTCCACGGCAACCTCGTGCACGGCTCGGCGCCGAACATCACGCCCTATCCGCGGAAGATCGTCTACCTGACGCTCAACGCCGTCTCGAACCACATCCGCAAGCCGACGCGGGCGGAGTGGATCGCGCATACCGACTTCACGCCGATCGAGCCGGTGCCGGACGACGCGCTGCTGCAGTACGCGCGCGCCTGGAAGCAGGCGGCGGAGTAGGGCGTCTCACCGCGCCGGGCAGCCCCCCGGCGCGGGCCCACCCGCCAGACGCTCCGCGATCCAGGCCAGGGTCTGTGTTGCGGCGGCGCCCGGCGTCGAGAAATGCGTCTGCTGCCCGGGCAGCTGCACGCGCGCCACGTTGCCGCCACGCCCGCACATCTCGGCCTGGTAGAGTTGCCCCATCACGGGCGGCACCACCGTGTCATGCGTGCCCCAGAAGATCAGCACTGGCGCCACGGGCGCGACCGGCGCGACGCTGCCCGCCACCAGCGCATCGGTCCAGGCCGGCGCGTTGCGCGGCGCCGCGGCCAGCATCGTGCGGTACTGCGCGCCGTAGGCGTAGCTCAGCGTATCGGCGCCGGCATGCATGCACTTGTTGCCGAAGACCTGGTCCACCGCCGCCGCACCCTCCGGTGTGAAGAGGTCGGTCAGCGCCAGACCCGGATAGGCGGCCTGCGTGCCCCACATGGTCATGGCGAAATGGGCGAAGTTGAAGACGGTGTCCGAGAAGGTGGTGGCAAGCTCGCCCATCAGCTTGGCGGCCGAGGCCTCGTCCGGCGCCTTGCCACGCGCCAGCGCCGCGACATCCTGCGGCGCCATCGCCACGAAACCCAGGAACCGCGTGCCGTCCGCTGCCGTGCCCGTGGCGCCGATGTAGTCGCGCAGGCTGGCCGCGGCGAGGGTGGCGCCGCCGCCCTGCGACCAGCCCATGACGATGGCGCGGTCGCCGGCCCCGGCTTCCCGCACCGCGCGGGCGGCGCGTACGGAATCCACCACGTCGCGCGCCTGGGTCGCCGCCACCGCGTACTGGTGGCGCCCGCCGCCGCCGAGGCCCTGGTAGTCCGTGGCGACCACCACATGCCCGGCGCGGATCAGCGCGCCGAGCGCGGGCACGCCGAAATCGGTCCAGGAGGTGCCGCTCGGCAGGAAATACTGGTTCAGCTCCTGCGCCGGGTCGAACACCTGGGAAGGGCCGCAGTTCTGGGCCGTGCCCGTCGTGCCATGGGCCCAGGCGATCACCGCCCGGCCCTCCGCCGGGGCGGGGCCGGTCGGCGCGACCAGCAGCCCCGTCACCACCGTCCGCCGGTTCGCGACATCGGAGGCGACATAGGCGATGCGCCAGGCCTGGGCGCCGGGAATGCGGGTCGGCACGGGCTCCTGCCGCAGCACCGTGCCGAGCGGTCCGTCCGGCGTCAGGGTCGATGCTGCGGCGTAGAAAGGCGGCAGTGCGGGCTGCGCCATGGCCTGGGATGGCGTCGTCCCGAGCGCGACGAGACCGGCCAGCAGAAGACGTCTGGCGTGCTGCATGACGGGCATCTTCCTTCGGCGACGCGGAGGCGAGGTTATGGCGTGAGCGACCATGCCCCGCCACGCCCGTCCGTCGCGGAACCGGGGGCGTGATCGTGCGGCGTCGGCAGCCTCTCGCGGCCGCGCCCCGCCGTCAGCTCCGCCGCCGCTCGACCCCCAAAGGCAGCGTCGCCAGCCGCGCCATCTCGCCCCGCCCGAGCAGCCCGGGATCGGCGAGGCAGGCCTCCGCCCAGTCCATCGCGTCCGCGCCCCAGAAGAGGTCCGCCCCGGCCTGAAGCGTCGGCACGCCGAACACACCGGCGGCGATCGCCGCCTCCGTCGCGGCGCGCAGCGCCGCCTTGCTTTCCGGCGCGTTGGCCAGCGCCGCGGCATCGGCGACGCCGAGCCGGTCGCCCAGCGCCTCCAATTCCGCCGGGTCGGAGGGATCGCGCCCCTCGGCCCAGACGAACTCGAAGGCTGCCCGCACCGCGGCCGGCGGCGCGCCGAGTCCGGCCAGCAGCCGCTGCGCCGCCAGCGGGTTGAACGGATGCCTTGGCGGGAAGCGCAGCCGCACGCCGGCGCGCTCGGCCTGGAACTGCACGAGGCGATAGGTGTGCACGCGCTTCGGCGCCAGTTCCGCCGGGCCGATGCTGCCCCAGTGCTGCAGGATCCCGCCCAGCAGCACGGGGCGGAACGCCACGGCGTGCCGCGCCGCCAGCGCCTCGACGCGCGGCAGGGCGAGCCAGGAGAAGGGCGAGATCAGGTCGAAATGCCAGGCGAGGTCGGTCATCGCGTCATCCCTTCGGCACGCAGCCGTGCCGCCCCTTCGTCCCACAACCGGCCGAGCCAGAGGTCCATCGCCTCGGTCTGCCAGAGCGCGAGGCCGGCGCGGTTGTAGGCGGTCAACTCCCCCGCCTTGATCCCCTGGTCGGTCAGGAAGAAATCGACACGCAGATGGTCCCAGCCCGCCGCCACCGCCTCCGCCATCGCGGCGAGGCGACGCGCCAGGGCGGGGTCCAGCACGTAGTCGCCGACCGGCGTGGTCAGCGCGATGGGCTGGCGCAGGCCGTCGCGATCGAACCAGTTGTCGGTGCGGTCCGCCGGCACCGAGCCGCCGGTGTAGATCCGCACGAAGGCCGCCTTGCCGCCGAAGCAGAAGACCTGCGATTCCGCCGGCGTGCCGCCCTCCGGCCCGCGCAGCAGCGGCTCGATCATCAGGCGCCGCGGCAGGCCGCGGTAGCCCCATTCATACGCCGTCGCGTAGTGATCGATCGCGAGCCAGCTTGCCGCCAGCGCCGAGAGCGTGCCGGGCACCACCTGCTCCGGCGCGGTGACGAAGTGGAACAGGCCGGAGGCGTGGTTCGGCTTCATCACGAAGGGCAGGGGCAGGCTCTCCCACGGCACCGTCGCCGGGTCGTCCCAGACGCCCAGCAGCGGCACCAGCGCCTCATCCCCCAGCGCCGCACGGACCAGGTCGCGTGCCGCGACCTTGTCGCAGACCAGCTTCAGCCGCGGGTCGCGGTCGTGCAGGATGCGTCGGATCACATGCGCGTTGAAGCCGCGCGGCGGGTTGAGCTGCGGCGTCCGACCGCAGAGGGCGCTGTGGCGGCGCACGAGGTCGCGGCGCATCAGCCAGGGGCCGAGGACGGGCAGGTCGGTAACACGCGGCCGCTCGATGGGGGCGCCGCGCCCGCGCAGCCGCGCCACCACCCGCCGTGCCGGCAGCGCCGCGCGCCAGGCCGCGCGCAGCGGCCCGAGCATGCGCCGATGCACCTCTGCCACCTCGCGTGTGGCGGCGAGGCCGGCCTCCAGTCGCGCCACCTGCGCCGCGAGGGCCGCGATCTCCCGCCGCAGGGCAGCAGCTTCCTCCGCCCGCGCCGCTTCCGCCGCCGCGCGCTCGCCCATCGCCTCGGCCAGCGCCGTCCGCATCGCGGCGATCGCGTCGGTCGTCTCCGTCGCCAGCGTCCGCACCGCGGGCCGCGCATCGGCCTCCGCGATGGCGGAGAGGGTGGCGGCCATGAGGCCCGCGGCCTCCGGCCGCTCGGCAAGGCCCGCGCGCAGCATGGCGTTGCGCAGCATCACCCACCGCTCCTGCCGCGCCGGCACCTGCTCGACCACGGTGTTGCCATAGGTCGCGCCGGCGCCCGGGACGCGGTGGTGGTAGTTGGCGAGGGGGCGGTGGATATGGCCGATCTCGCCCACCAGCAGCAGGCGCAGCAGGAATTCGTAGTCGCCGGCGTAGCGGATGGTGGTGTCGTAGCCGCCGGTCGCGGCGAGCGCGCTGCGGCGGAACACGAGGCTTATCGGCGGCACCTGCGCCGAGGCGAGCGCGCGGCCGAGGTCGAGGATGCCGCGCTCATGCGGCCAGGGGCAGCGCCAGGCCTCGCGCACCGTGCCGTCCACGATCTCCTCCTGCACCAGGGTGCAGTCGGTGGCGACGCCGACGAAGCCGGCATGCGCAGGATCGGCCAGGAAGGTCGTGGTGGCGGCGAGGAATTCCGGCTCCCAGCAATCGTCGTCGTCGTGCAGCACGACAAGGTCGGCGGTGACGCGTGAGAGGCCGGCCTGGGCCGCCGGCATCAGCCCGTGATCGGCATCGCGGTGAAGGAGGTCGAGGCGGCCCTGCAGCGCTTCGGCGCATTCGGCCAGCACCGCCGCCAGGGCGTCCCGGTCGCCGCCGTCGTTGACCACATGCAGGCGCCAGTCTGTGTGGGTCTGCGCCAGGATGCCCGCAAGGGCGCGGCGCAGCAGCAGCGGCCGGTCCCGGGTGCGCAGCACGATGCCGACGCTCCGCGCCGCCGCGGCGAATCGGGGTGCGGCAATCAGTGGCGGGAGGTGGAGCAGCGGCTTCGGGGCCCAGTCGGGCCTCGGCGCCTCGGCATCGTCCGGCATGCGGTCAATTCGGCGCTGGCGGGCGGGTCTGTAAAGCCGTGCCCGGGAGGATCCGCGCATAGGCGTGGCGCAGCAGGAAGGGCAGCACGAACATCGGCACCTGGCCGAGGGCGAAGAAGATCGTCACGCGCGGGTCCGCCGCCGCCGGCAGCACCGCCAGGAACAGCGCCTGGTTGCGGGTACCGGCCAGGTAGCCGCCGGCCAGCGCCACGGCGCGCCCGAGCCAGGGCAGGAAGAGCAGCGCCGTCGTCGCGTTCAGCACCAGGCTGACCCCGAGCGCCGTCGCCATGCCCGCCACCGCCCATGCGGGGTCGGCCAGGAGGCGGGCCTGCACGCCATCCATCACGCCGAAGGCGAAGATCACCAGGACGAGTACGACGCCGCCATCGACCGGGGCAGCGATGCGGGAAAGCCGCGCGGGCCCCAGCCAGCGTCGCAGCAGCAGGGCCGCGAGGCCCGGCAACGCCACCATCAGTCCGAGCCGCAGCATCAGCCCGCCGACCGAGATCGCGAGGTCGATGCCGAGCAGGCCGAGCGCCAGCGGCGGCGCCGTCAGCGGCACCAGCGCGGTCGTGGCGAGGGCGACGACCAGGCTGATCTCGGGGTCGAGCCCGACGAGGCGGGCGAAGGCCGGCGCCGTCGTCGCCCCCGCCGCGGCGGCCATCAGGACCGCGCCGGCGCCGAGCGGTCCGTCCATCCCGATCGCCCGCATCGCGGCCCAGGCCAGCAGCGGGCAGCCGAGCAGCACCCAGGCCGAGAGCAGCGCGACGAGGCCGGGGCGCCTGAGCCAGCCCAGCACCTGGGCAGGGTCGATGCGCAGCAGCACCAGCGTCATCAGCAGCGCGACGGCGGGGGTGACGGCCGGCTGCAACGCGGCCGCGAGCGGCGCGCAGGCGATGCCGCCGAAGATCGAGAGCGCCAGCAGCACGGTGCCGCGCCGTGCCATCCAGCGCAGCGGGGCGTCGCCGGCCCGGAGGAGGAGAGGGAACACGGTCTGGGCCGGGCCTGGCGTGGTTGGTGAAGTTCGCTTGACGTTCTATATCGCCGCCTGTGCGCATCCCGTCCATGGCCCCGCTTCGCTGGTTCCTTCCCCTGCTCGGCTGCCTTGCCGCCGAACCGGCGCTGGCGGCGGGCTGCACGGCCGCGGCCGCGCCCGGCGTGGACTGGCGGCGCTGCCTGATGGACGGGCGGGACCTCGGCGGTGTCGACCTCTCGGGCGCGACGCTGCGCGACGCGTCGCTGGACCGGGCGCGACTCGCAGGGGCGATGTTGCGGGGCGTGAACGCACGCGATGCCCGCTTCGTCTCGGCCGATCTCGCCGGGGCTGACCTCAGCGAGGCGATCCTGCGCGAGACCGACTTCACCCGCGCGACCCTGCGGGGCGCCAGGCTGGTGAAGGCGGATCTCCGCCGCGCCCGCCTGTTCCGCGCCGACCTGACCGATGCGGACCTGACCGGCGCGCTGCTGGAGGGGGCGGATCTGCACAATGCGACGCTCGACGGCGCGCGCTGGACGGACGGGACGCGGATCTGCGCCGCCGGGTCCGTGGGAGCCTGCCAGTGAGCACCCATGACGACTACCTCGCGCGGCTGAACGCGGAGCAGCGCGCTGCGGTGGAGGCGCTGGACGGGCCGGTGCTGGTCCTGGCCGGCGCCGGCACCGGCAAGACGCGGGTGCTGACCACGCGCTTCGCCCATATCCTGAAGTCGGGCCGCGCCTGGCCGGGCCAGGTGCTGGCGGTGACCTTCACCAACAAGGCGGCGCGTGAGATGCGCGAGCGCGTCTCCGCCATCATCGGCGAACCGGCGGAGGGGCTCTGGCTCGGCACCTTCCACGCGCTCTGCGCCCGCATGCTGCGCCGGCACGCGGAACTGGTCGGCCTGACCAGCGGCTTCACCATCCTCGACACCGACGACCAGATCCGGTTGCTGAAACAGGTGATGGACGCCGCCGGCGTGGACGTGAAGCGCTGGCCCGCCAACGGGCTGATGGCGGCGATCCAGCGCTGGAAGGATCGCGGCCTGACGCCGGAGCGGGTGACCCCGGCCGAGGACACGGACTATGCCGGCGGCAAGGCCCGGGCGCTCTACGCCGCCTACCAGCAGCGGCTGCGTGACCTGAACGCCGCCGATTTCGGCGACCTGCTGCTGCACGTCACGGAGATCCTGCGCACGCATCCGGACGTGCTGGCCGACTGGCACCGCCGCTTCCGCTACATCCTGGTGGACGAGTACCAGGACACCAATTTGGTGCAGTATCTCTGGCTGCGGCTTCTGGCGCAGCGGCCGGAGCCGATGCACCGCAACATCTGCTGCGTTGGCGATGACGACCAGTCGATCTATTCCTGGCGCGGCGCCGAGATCGAGAACATCCTCCGCTTCGAGAAGGATTTCCCGGGCGCGAAGGTCGTCCGGCTTGAGAGCAACTACCGCTCCACGAAGCCGATCCTCGCCGCCGCCTCGCACCTGATCGCGCACAATACGGGCCGCCTCGGCAAGACCCTGCGCACGGGTCGCAACGACGCCGACGGGGAAAAGGTACGCGTCGTCGCGCTGTGGGACTCGGAGGAGGAGGCCCGCATGGTCGGCGATCGCATCGAGGCGGCGCGGCGCAGCGGGCATTCGCTGGCGGAGATCGCGATCCTGGTGCGCGCCGGTTTCCAGACCCGCGCCTTCGAGGAACGGCTGATCACGCTGGGGGTGCCGTACCGGGTCGTCGGTGGTGCCAAATTCTACGAGCGGCAGGAGATCCGCGACGCGATGGCGTATCTCCGCGTCCTCGCGCAACCCGCGGATGACCTGGCCTTCGAGCGCATCGTGAACGTGCCGAAGCGTGGTCTCGGCGACACTGCACTCCGTGAGATGCACCGCATCGCGCGGGAGGAGCGCATTCCCCTCTCCTACGCCGCGGAGACCTTGGCGGGGACGCTGAAGCTCGCGAAGGCGCGACAGGCGCTGCGCGAGCTGGTGCAGGGCTTCGGCCGCTGGCGCGCGCTGCTTGCGAAGGAGGGGCATGTCGTCACCGCGGCGACGCTGCTGGACGAGAGCGGCTACACCGAGATGTGGAAGCAGGACCGCAGCGCGGAGGCGCCCGGGCGTCTGGAAAACCTGAAGGAATTGCTGCGCGCGATGGGCGAGTTCGAGACCCTCGCCGGGTTCCTGGAACACGTGGCCCTCGTGATGGAGACGGACGAGGCGGCGGAGCAGGACCGTGTCTCGCTGATGACTCTGCACGCCGCCAAGGGTCTCGAGTTCGACATGGTCTTCCTGCCGGGTTGGGAGGAGGGGCTGTTCCCGTCCCAGCGCAGCCTGGACGAGGGCGGCGAGAAGGCTCTCGAGGAGGAGCGGCGGCTCGCCTATGTCGGGCTGACGCGGGCGCGGCGCCACGCGATCGTGAGCGCGGCCGCGAACCGGCGCGTCTACGGCAACTGGACCAGCGCCATCCCGAGCCGCTTCATCGACGAGTTGCCGCCCGAACAGATCGAACGCGAGGGCGCGGAGCGGTCGCGCCCGGCCATGCCCGCGAGCGTCTTCGACCGCGGCCCGCTGACGGGCGGGTTCGGCGCGGCGCGGCGCCCGCGGGTGATCGAGGCCGGGCTGTGGGAGGTGCAGGAGCGTCCGGCGCGGACCACGCCCTTCAAGCCCGGCGACCGGGTCTTCCACCAGAAGTTCGGGCCGGGAACCGTGGTGGCGGTCGAGGAGGATCGGCTGGAGATCGACTTCGACAAGGCGGAGCGGAAGCGGGTGCTCGACCGGTTTGTGGAGCCGGGGTGAGTCGGATTTTCTTACAGGTGTGAAGCCTGGCGCGCTTTCATCAATTAGAAGACTCGTGCCGTATATTGATCTCGACTATCCCCGCCTCGGCGATACTTACAACTCTTAGATGCACTCGGCGGCATTAGCACACGATATGCGTGCCGCCGGCGGCGCTGCCGGGGTGCGCGAGGCCGCTGTGCGCCTCGAATCGGAACGGAAACCGGTTCGTCTCCTCGGGCGTCGGACGCCCCGGTGTCGGCAGAGTTGACAACCCGCGTCGATCGGGTGGTCCTGGGTAACCAAGCTATTGAAAAGAAAAGAGAATTAATGCTGGCACGCTGCATGCTTAGGAGGGGTCAGGTGCCCGTGCCTCCCTCGGGTCCGGAAACTGACGGAAGGAGACACGTGATGACCTCGAACAGCAGCAAGGAGTTTTCGATCATGGGTATCTTCAAGACCCTCGCGCTGGGCGCGGGTCTCGCGGTGGGCCTCGCGGCCACGGCGAGTGCGGAAGAACTGCGGATCCGCGTCTATGAGGGCGCGGCCTTCACGGGCACGCTGCTCGGTGGCGCGTTCTCGACCACCGGCAACGTGAGCCGCACGCTCAATACGATCAACGGGCTGTCCGGCCCGAACTTCTCGAGCATCACGGTGAGCGCGCAGGGCGTGCCGGACCTGCCCAGCCCGAACCTGTCCACGATCGCCATCGCCGCGACCACCTCCGCGAATTTCACCAATCCGACGACGCTGAGCATCGTGGTGAACCAGCGCGACCTGTCGGCCGCCACCCAGCTCGGGCTGGAGAACACCTTCACTGGCAATACGCTGACCAGCAAGGGGACGTTCTCCACCTTCACGATCGAGAACTTCATCAACGCGAACAACTGCGCCCTTTGCGCTACGACCTCGATGGCGAAGGCTGTCTACTCCAACCTCGGTACCGGCTCCTTCAGCACGGGCCCGATCACCTACAACGCGCCCGCCGATACTGCCTGGAGCGAGACGATCATCTACACGATCACCTTCACGGGTGCCTCGTCCTCGATCTCTGCCACCTCGCAGATCATCGCGCAGGTGCCCGAGCCGATGACCATGGCCCTCCTCGGCGCCGGCCTCCTCGGCCTCGCCGCGGCGCGCCGCCGCAAGGTCTGATCCGGCACCAGCCGGTTTGGCCAGGGAAGGCCGCCCCCTCGGGGGCGGCCTTTTCCATGTTCGGGCGGCATCCCTGCCAAGGCTTTCCTCCACACCGCCTCTTCCACCGCTCTGCCGCCTGCGCCATGCACCGGCCCATCATCGCCAGCCGGATGCACCGACCCATGACCGCCCCCCGCGGCCCCGCCCTCGAGACCCTCGCGATTGACGCCCTGCCGGAAGCCGCCGTCCCGGCCTTCGAGGCCGCGCTCGCCACCGTCTGCACCACCACCGGCTATTTCCGCGACGAGGC
>JAIYAI010000310.1 GCA_027489135.1 Acetobacteraceae bacterium | reverse complement strand
GTCGTGGTGTTGTCCGAACAGGGCGTGCCGATGACATAGAGGCGCTCGAGGCCGAGCTCCGCCTCCAGCGCCCACAGGGCGTAGACCTGGCAGGGGATGCCGATCACGGCCAGGCGCCGGTGGCCCTGCGCGATGGCAGGCTCCAGCAATGCCAGCAGCGGCGCATACCCCATGCGCATGCCGCGGCAGGCCGCCATGCCCGCGGGCTTCGTCACCAGCACCGGCACCGGCTTCCAGCGATCCTCCGGGTCCGGTGCCATGGTCAGCACGGCGGTGACGGCGCCCGTCTCCAGCAGCCGCTCGGCAAGGCGGGTGGTGATGCCGGTCCATTGCGCGCCCTCCCGCGGGGGCGCGAGGCGGGCGCGCAGCGTGCGGCGGTGCGGCCCGAAGAAGGCCTCGTCCGGGTTTGTGGCGGGGTCGCGGGCGCGGCCATGCACGCGGCGCTCCAGCGCCACGTAGTCGGGCGCGATGAACTGGCAGGCGCGGCCGCAGGCGCGCGGGTTCGCCATGCGGGACACGCCGCAATCCGTGCAGAGGCCGCGCGGCGCGGCGTCGCGCAGCGGCGGTGCCTGGACATCAACCGTCATGGCGTCCCCATCATCCCGGCAGTGTGGCGCGGCCATGCGTGGCGCGTCCATGTGCTCCGGCCACAGGGCAGACACCGGTCAGAGGGCAGACACGGGCCACAGGGCAGGCATCGGACAGGTCCCGCCCTCCGCCAGGGAGGGAGCATGGACGGTTGCGCGCCCCGGCGGGCACGTTAGATGCTGGCCATATGCCCATGTCGGACGACTGCCCATGACCCTTCCCGCCACCAACCAGCGCATCGACGGCAAGCGGCTCTGGGACAGCCTGATGGCGATGGCGGAGATCGGCGCGACCCCGAAGGGCGGGGTGCGGCGCCTGACCCTGACCGAGGTCGACCGCCAGGGCCGCGACCGCTTCAGGGCGTGGTGCGAGGCGCTCGGCCTCGCGGTCCGCGTCGACGCGGTGGGCAACATGTTCGCCCGGCGCGAGGGGCGGGACCCCACGCGCCCGCCCGTGCTGATGGGCAGCCATCTCGACAGCCAGCCCTCGGGCGGCAAGTTCGACGGCGCGCTCGGCGTCATCGGCGGGCTCGAGGTGATGCGCACGCTGGGCGACCTCGGCATCGTCACCGAGGCGCCGATCGAACTGGTGAACTGGACCGACGAGGAGGGCAGCCGCTTCGGCCATTCGCTCCTCGGCAGCGGCGCCTGGGCCGGGGTCTATCCGCACGACAAGGTGTTCGCCCTGCGCGACGGCGAGGGGGTCTCGGTGGCCGAGGCGCTGGACGCCATCGGGTATCGCGGCCCACACCCTGCCGCGCCCTTCCTGGCCGACGCCTATTTCGAGCTGCATATCGAGCAGGGGCCCATCCTCGAGCATGAGGAGAAGCTGATCGGCGTGGTCACCGGCGCGCAGGCGCAGGTCTGGTTCGACGCGGTGATCACCGGCCGCGACAGCCATGCCGGCACCACGCCGCCCTATGCCCGGCGTGACGCGCTGGTCGCCGCGGCGCGGGTGATCGACCTCGTCGACCGCCTGATGCGGGACCGCGGCGAGGACGGGCGCGGCACGGTGGGGCAGCTCCAGGTCATCCCGAACAGCCGCAACGTGATCCCGGGGGAGGTGCGCTTCTCCGTGGAGTTCCGCCATCCCGCCAGCGCCGAGGTGGAGCGGCTGGCCGACGAATTCCCCGCCCTCGCGCAGGCGGCGATCGCCGGCACCGGCTGCACGCTGGACCTGACGGAGCTGTTCCGCTTCGGCCTGCAGCCCTTCGATCCCGGCTGCGTCGACCTCGTCCGCCAGGCGGCGCGGCGGCTGGGGTATCCGGCGCGGGAGATCGTCTCCGGCGCGGGTCACGACGCGGTCTATGTCTCGCGGCTGATCCCGACCGCGATGATCTTCACCCCCTGCAAGGACGGCCTCTCCCACAACGAGGAGGAGAGCATCCGGCCCGAGGAGGCGGCGGCCGGCTGCCAGGTGCTGTTCGAGGCGGTGCTGGCCCGGGCCAACCGGGAACGGTAGCCGTACCGCCCGGCGCCGCGCCGCCTGGGACGCGACGACAAGATCGCGGAACGCGTCCCCCTTCCATGCGCGGGCGCGCCACGTCAGGCTCCGTCATCCCACGGGGATGAGGAGGATCCAGCATGCGGCCCGGCACCTTGCCTGCCATCGGCCTCGCGGCGCTGCTCGCGCTCGGCGCCGGCCCGGCGCCCGCGCAGGCGCCCACGGCGCCCACCACCCCCGCCGGCGTCACCACCGGCGCGCTCGCCGAACTCTGCGCCCAGGGCGGCGGCACGGACATGATCTCCGCCGCCGCCGTCGGCTATTGCCGCGGCTTCCTGATCGGCGTCGGCCAGATGCACCGGGAGATCGTCGCCGGCCGCATCCGCCCCGCGCTCTACTGCATCCCCGACCCCTCGCCGACCATCGAGCAGGCGCAGGCAAGCTTCGTCGCCTGGGCCAAGGCCAATCCGGATGAGGCCGGGCAGACCGCCGCCATCGGGCTGCTGCGCTGGGCCGCCACTGCCTACCCCTGTCCGCAGCCGGCCCGGTCGGCGCGGCGTTGAGAGGGAGACGCAGCATGACCCGCAGCCTTCGCATCGCCGCGCTGCTCGCCGGCGGCCTCTCCCTCTCCGCCTGTGCGGATCTCAGCCCGACGGCGCAGCGCACCGGCACCGGCGCGCTCGGCGGTGCCGCCGGCGGCGCGCTGATCGGCGCCATGGCCGGCAATGCCGGGCTCGGCGCGGCGATCGGCGCCGGTGTCGGCGCCGCCGGCGGCTTCGCCTGGGACCGCCATGTGCAGAGCCGCGACCGCGCCTTCCAGCAGGGCTACGCGGCCGGTCGATCCGGCAGCCGCTGACGCCGTCGCAGCGCCACCGCCGCGCGTCGCCCGCCCGGATCCGCGCCCGGGCGGCGCGTGACGGATGCGCGACGGCGACGCCGTCCTCTCACGGCATGGCGGACTGCGTGGTATCGGGCGGTGCGGCCCTGGTTGCGGACCCGGAGCCAGAGGGGAGCCCTGCCATGCCCGCCTTCGCAGCGGACCGGATGCGCGGCCGGTGGTGCCGCCTCGGTCCCGTGCTGCTGCTGGTGCTATCTGGCTGCGCCGGCATCTTTCGGCTTGATCCACCCCCGCCGACGGTCACGCCGGGCCTGCCGGTGCTTGGCCTCGACAATGCGCGGTTCTGGCCGGACGGTCCGGCGGACGCCCTGCTGCGCGAGGCCGCCCTGGTCGTGAGCCGGCAGGCGGAATTCAGTGCGCCCGCGCCGGTGGGGCCGCGAGCGCGGGGCCCTGGCCCACGGCGCGCTGCCGCGCCGCCCGCACCACCGGCGCATTTCCTCGCCCTGTCGGGTGGCGGCGACAACGGTGCCTTCGGCGCGGGATTGCTGTTGGGCTGGACCGAAACCGGCACCCGGCCCGCGTTCAACGTCGTCACCGGCATCTCCGCCGGCGCGCTGATCGCGCCCTTCGCCTTCCTCGGCCCCGACTACGACGACGCATTGCAGGAGCTGTTCACCGCGCTGCAGCCGCGCGACCTGCTGCGGTTCAACTCGCGCGTCGTCGCCGTGCTGTTCGGCGAGGCGCTGGCCGACACGACGCCGCTCTACCGCCTGATCCAGCACTATGCCGACGAGGCCATGCTGGCCGGCATCGCGCGCGAATACGCGCGGGGGCGGCTGTTGCTGATCGGGACCACGAACCTGGACCTGCAGCGGCCGGTGGTGTGGAACATCGGCGCCATCGCCGCCAGCGGGCATCCCCGGGCGCTCGATCTGTTCCGCAGCATCCTGCTCGCCTCCGCCTCCATTCCCGGCGCCTTCCCGCCGGTCCTGGTCGATGTCGAGTACGAGGGGCGACGCTTCCAGGAGATGCATGTCGACGGCGGGGCGGCGATGCAGGTCTTCTTCACGCCGCCGCAACTGGATCTGCGCCGGGCCGCAGGGGATGGCGCGGGGCAGCGCCGGCGGGTGGTCTGGGTGGTGCGCAACGGCCGGATCGATGCCGAGGCCTCGGCGGTGAACCGCGGCCTGTTCAGCATCGCGGCGCGGTCGGTGCAGACGCTGCTGCACTACAGCGGCGTCGGCGACATCAGCCGGATCCACCTGATCGCGCAGCGTGACGGGCTCGACTTCCGGCTCGCCTTCATGGGCGCTGATTTCCACGCGCCGCGGCGGGAGCCCTTCGACCCGGTCTACATGCAGGCGCTGTTCGACTACGGGCGCGCGAAAGGCCGGAGCGGCGCGGCGGGCTGGGTGACGGCGCCGCCGCCGGTCTCGACCTTCGTGCCGCCTGCCGGGCGTTGACCATCCAGGGGCCGATGGGGGCCGCGCATGGCAAGGCCCGCCGTCGCGCGCGGCGACGGCGGGCCTGAACCATGCTCGGGGCGGGCGGCGCTGGGGCCGCCCAGGGGCGTTCAGCGGCTGCTGGTGGCGCCCGGCGCAGGGCGACGCACGCCGGTCTCGGGCGCGCCGACGCCCTGGCGGACGATGCCGCCGGCGCCCGGGTTCACCTGCACCGCGTTCACGCCGCCGGCGGCGACCGAGCCGGCAGTCGCGCCGCCCGGGGCGCGCTCGATGCCACCGACGCCGGGGCTGACGCTGGTCACCGGGGCGTTCTGCGTGCCCTGGTTCGCGCCGGACTGGATGTTCTGGAGCTGCTGCTGGCGGAGCGTATTCTCGACCGTGCCGGTGTTGCCGATGATCGGGGAGGTGGAGGTCGCCGGCTCGCAGGCGGCGAGGGCGAGCACGCCGAGCGTGGCGACGCCGAAGGAACCGAGGATGCGCGTGACGGTCATGTTTCTGTCTCCACGTGACGTCCAGGAAGCGAGGGCCCCGTCCGATCCTGGCGTTGCGGCCGGGGGCAATGGTTCGATGGGGCAGGACCGCGCACCCGCGTCCCGCCCGTCTCGGGCCGGATCGCGGCATCGCCGCGGTGCCTGCCGCCCGGGACACGCGGCCGGAGCGAGGGCCACGGACTCGGACTTGCTCGGCACGGTCCAACACTCCGCGCGGGCGCGCAAGGTGTTTGGACCGGGCCGATGATTCTCTGCCACAGGGTGTTGCCCGGATGCTGCGCTCTCATCGCTCCGGCTCCTGCCCGGAGAGCAGCGCCGCGACCCAGCGGCTGCCCTCGAACTGCAGGCAGAGGGTCAGGGCCGCCAGCATCACCGGCACGCCGATGAAGGCGCCGGCCATGCCCCAGATGAAGGCGCCGAGGAACACCGCCACCAGCACCATGAAGGGCGACATGGCGAGCTTCGCGCCGGTCAGCCGCGGCTCGATCGCGCTGCCGCCGAGGAACTGGATGACCTGCAGCGCCGCGAAGACGGTGATGGCGACCTGCCAGGTGCCGAATTGCAGCACCGCGAAGATGGTCGGGAACAGGGTGGCGACCAGCGGGCCGAGGAAGGGGATGTAGTTCAGCACGAAGGCGATCACGCCCCATTCGGCGGCCAGCTCCAGCCCCATGGCCCAGGCGAAGGCCCAGACCGCGAGGCCGGTGGCGACGCTCATGATCGTGCGCACGCCCATGTAGGTGCGCAGCTTGGCGCTGGTCTGCTCGCAGGCCCGGAGCAGCCCCGCCGCCCAGGGCCGATCCCGGCCGATCCGCGCCAGCTGCCGCGCGGTGACCCGCACCTCCAGCAGGCCGAGGATGACGAAGACCAGCGTCAGGCCGAGGAAGCTCAGCAGCCCCTGGAGCTGTCCCAGCACCCCTTGCGCGACGCCGACCAGCCAGCGCGGGTCGAAGAGCTCGCCGAAGCTGCCGGCGGCCTCGATCCCGAAGCCCTGCAGCAGGACGATCTTCTGGGCGTAGAGCTGCTGCAGCATCCCGGCATTGGCGATGATCCAGCGCGCGACCCGACCGAAGCCCCATGCCGCGGCAAGCGCCAGGACCACCACCACCACCAGCGTCACCGCGACCGTCACCAGCAGCGCGAGGTAGGCAGGCAGGCCCCAGCCCTCCAGCCGCCGCTGCACGGGCCAGGCGAGGGCGATGGTGAAGAGCGCGAAGGCGATCGGCACCAGGATCGCCTGGGCGAGCGACAGCGCCGCCGCCAGCAGGATGCCGGCGATGATCCAGGCCGCCATGCGCAGGCTCGTGTCCGCTGCCATTGCATCTCCTTCGATCACGCAGGCTTGTGCCGGACCCGCGCCGCGCGCAAGCATCGCCCCGATCGACGGGACGCGACGGCAAGCGGGGGGACATGGCGCGCATCAAGGCCTTCGCCTGGGGCACCACCCGCCGCGTGCTGAAGACGCTGGGCTACGTGGTCCTCGCCCTGCTCGTCTTCCGCGCCTGGGAATCGCAGCGCGGCCCGGCCCTGCAGCCCTGGCACACCGTGGTGCCGCCGGAACTCGACGCCGATGCGCTGGACCGCGCCGATTGGGCCGGCTGGATGGCGGCCGAGGACCGCGCCTTCGCCGTGGTGCGGGAGAAGGTGACCCAGGCCCTGGCCCCAGCGGACCAGGTCGCCGCCAACCGCTACTTCGCCGGCAGCCCGCTCTATCCGCCGGGCTTCACGCGGGACTGGAATCGCTCCTTCGTGCTGGAGCCCGCGGGGGCGCCGCGCGGCGTGGCGGTGCTGGTGCATGGGTTGACCGACGCGCCCTACAGCCTGCGCCACGTCGCGGAACTGTACCGGGCGCAGGGCTTCCTGGCGCTCGGCATGCGCATGCCGGGGCACGGGACTGTGCCGGGCGGGCTGACGGAGGCGGTGTGGGAGGAGTGGATGGCGGCGACGCGCCTCGCCGTCCGCACCGCCCGTGCCCGGGTGCCGGCGCCCGCGCCGCTGCACCTCGTCGGCTACTCCAATGGCGGCGCGCTGGTGATGAAGCATGCGCTCGACGCGCAGGAGGACCGGGCCCTGCCCCGGGCGGACCGCGTGGTGCTGCTCTCGCCCATGATCGGGGTGACGGAGGCGGCGCGCTTCGCCGGGCTCGCCGCGCTGCCCGCCTTCATGCCGCGCTTCGCCAAGGCCGCCTGGCTCGACATCCTGCCGGAGTTCAACCCCTTCAAATACAACTCCTTCCCGGCCAATGCGGGGCGGCAATCCTGGCGGCTGTCGAGCGCGGTGCAGGCACAGGTGGCGCGGCTGGCTGCGGCCGGGCGGCTGGAGGGGCTGCCGCCGGTGCTGACCTTTCAGTCCGTCACCGACGCCACGGTCAGCACGCCGGCGGTGATCAGCGGCCTCTATGACCGGCTACCGGCGAATGGCAGCGAACTCGTGCTGTTCGACCTGAACCGCAGCGCGCGGATGGAGAGCCTGGTCCGGCCCGGGTCGCTGGCGCTGCTGGACCAGTTGCTGCCACTGGCGTCGCGCAGCTGGCGGGCGACGGTGGTGGCGAATGCGGCGCCCGACAGCGAGGCGGCGGTCGTGCGCAGCACGGCGCCAGGCGGGACGGAAGCGGCCGTGACGCCGCTCGGCCTCGACTGGCCGCGGGAGATGTATTCGCTCTCCCATATCGCGCTGCCCTTCCCGCTGGAGGATGGGCTGTATGGGCTGCGGCCCGATCCGAACGACCGCTTCGGCGCACGACTCGGCGCCATCGCGCCGCGCGGGGAGCGGGGGGTGCTGGTGGTGGGGACGGACCTGCTGATGCGGGCCTCGTCCAACCCGTTCTTCCCGTATGTCCGGGCGCGCATCGCGGAGGCAATCCCGACCCCCTGAGCGGGACGCCCGGGACAGGGCTGGGACGCGGGGACGATCCCTGTGCGGCAGGGCGGGCGATAGCTTCCGGGCCGGCTTGGCGAGGCATGCTCGGCCGCGCCATAACGACCCGAACCCGCCGGCGCGGATCCATCCGCGCCCGTCCGGGGCGCGAGCGACCCGCGGCAAGCCGGGCGCGGCCGGGGGGATTCTTCGCAAGCCCATGATGGGCGGCGGTGCGCACCGCTGCCCGCGCCTTCGGGAAGGACCCCAGCGTGCGGATTGCCCCTGCGAGCTTCCTGGCCCTCGCCCTGATCGCCGCGCTGCCGGGCTGCGACGACCCGCCGCCCGCGCCGCCCGAGATCCGCCCCGTCCGCGTCATCACCATCGAGCCCCGGGCCGGCGGAGAGGTCGTGTCCCTGACCGGCACTGTGGAGGCGCAGACCGAGGTCAACCTCGCCTTCCGCATCGATGGCCGCCTGGTGCAGCGCCTGGTGAACGTGGGCGACCGCGTGACGCCGGGGCAGGTGGTCGCGCGGCTCGACCCGCAGAACGAGGAGAATGCGCTGCGCGCCGCCCGCGCCGCGCTGAACGCCGCGCGTGGGCAGCTGGTGGAAGCGCGCAACAACTACCAGCGCCAGCGCGAGTTGCTGCAATCCGGCTTCACCACCCGCGTCCGCTACGACCAGGCGCTGCAAACTCTGCAGACGGTCCAGGCTTCGGTCGATGCCGCGCAGGCGCAGGCCAACATCGCGGAGAACCGTCTCGGCTATACCGAGTTGCATGCCGACGCCGCCGGCACCGTCACCGCCCGTGGTGCCGAGCCCGGGGAGGTGGTGCAGGCGGGCCGGATGATCCTGCAGCTCGCCCGCGACGACGGCCGCGATGCGGTCTTCGACGTGCCGCCAGCGCTGAAGGACCAGGCGCCGGCCGACCCGGTGATCGAGGTGGCGCTGACCATGGACCCCGCGGTTCAGGCGGTGGGCCGGGTGCGCGAGGTCTCGCCCCGCGCCGATGCGGTGACCGGCACCTTTCGCGTGCGCGTGGGTCTCGCTGATCCGCCTGCGGCGATGCGGCTCGGCTCCACCGTGACGGGTCGGCTCGAACTCGGCGGCGGGGCGGTGATCACGGTGCCGCCGAGCGCGCTGACCCGCGCCCAGGGCCAGCCCGCGGTCTGGCTCGTCGATCCGCGCAGCCAGCAGGTCTCGCTGCGCACGGTGGAGGTGCTGCGCTTCGACCCCGCCCGCGTGATCATCGGCCAGGGGCTTGAGGCCGGGGACATCGTCGTGACGGCCGGCGTGCAGGCGCTGCGGCCGGGGCAGAAGGTCAGGCTGCTGGGCGTGCAGGCGGCCGCGGCAAACGCAGCGCCGACGGGCCGCGCGGCCCGATGATCGGCCCCAATCTCTCGGAATGGGCGATCCGCAGCCGGTCGCTCGTCGTCTACTTCATGATCGTCGCGGTCATCGCCGGCGCGACGGTCTTCGTGAAGCTTGGCCGCAACGAGGATCCGGCCTTCACCTTCCGCACCATGATCGTCTCCGCCGGCTGGCCCGGCGCCTCGATCGAGGAGACGCTGCTGCAGGTGACCGAGCGGATCGAGCGCACCCTGCAGGAGACGCCGAACCTCGACACGCTGCGCAGCTACACCGTGGCGGGGCAGACGACGATCTTCGTCGACCTCAAGGGCACCACCTCACCGCGCGCGGTGGAGGATACCTGGTACCAGGTGCGCAAACGGGTGGGCGACATCCGCCACACCCTGCCGCAGGGTGTCGTCGGCCCCGGCTTCAACGATGATTTCGGCGATACCTTCGGCATCATCTACGGCTTCACCGCGGACGGCTTCACCCACCGCGAACTGCACGACTACGTCGAGAGCGCGCGGTCCCGCCTGCTGCGCGTGCCCGACGTCTCGAAGGTCGAGATCCTGGGCGCGCAGGAGGAGGTGATCTTCATCGAGTTCTCGACCGAGCGGCTCGCGGGGCTCGGCCTGAACTACGGCGCGCTGCTGCAGGCGCTGCAGGCGCAGAACCTGGTCCGCCCCGCCGGCGTGATCCAGACCGGGGAGGAACGCCTCTGGGTCCGCGTCTCCGGCGCCTTCGAGACCGAGGCTGATATCCTGGCCGTGAATTTCGTGGCCGGCGGCCGGATCGTGCGCATCGGCGACATCGCCGATGTCCGCCGCGGCTTCGCCGACCCGCCGCAGCCCATGTTCCGGGTGAACGGGGTGCCGGCCATCGGGCTGGCCGTGGCCATGCGGGACGGCGGCGACATCCTGGCGCTGGGCGACAACATCCGGGCCGAGATGGCGGCGATCAAGCGCGACCTGCCGATCGGCATCGAGCCGACGCTGGTCGCCGACCAGGCCGTGACGGTCGATACCGCCATCGGCGAGTTCACCGAAAGCCTCTGGCAGGCGATCCTGATCATCATCGTCGCCAGCTTCCTCAGCCTCGGCGTCCGGCCCGGTTCGGTGGTGGCGCTGTCCATCCCGCTGACCCTTGCCGTGGTCTTCCCGCTGATGATGCTGGCGGGGATCGACCTGCAGCGCATCTCGCTTGGTGCGCTGATCATCGCTCTCGCCCTGCTGGTGGATGACGCGATGACGACCATCGACGCGATGATCCGGCGCCTCGCCGCCGGCGACAGCAAGGAGCAGGCGGCGACCTTCGCCTACCGGACGCTGGCGGCGCCGATGCTGATCGGCACGCTGGTGACGATCGCCGGCTTCGTGCCGATCGGCTTCGCGAAAAGCTCGGCCGGCGAATACACCTTCTCGATCTTCGCGGTGGTCGGCATCGCGCTGATCGTCTCCTGGTTCGTCGCGGTGCTGTTCGCGCCGCTGCTGGGCATGGCGATCCTGAAGGCGCCGGCGTCCGCCGCCGGACCCATCGTGGCCCCGAAGCCGGGGCCGCTGATGCGCGGCTACACCGCCTTCCTGACCACGGCGATGCGCTTCCGCTGGATCACCATCGCGGCGACCATCGCGGCCTTCGTGCTCGCCCTCGGCGCCGTCCGCTTCGTGCCGGCGCAGTTCTTCCCGGCCTCCGACCGGACCGAGCTGCTGGTCGATCTCACCCTGCCGCAGAACGCCTCGATCTTCGCCTCGGAGACCGCGGTGCAGCGGCTGGACCAGGCGCTGGCCAAGGACCCGGATGTCGCCCAGTGGTCCGCCTATGTCGGCCGCGGCGCCATCCGCTTCTACCTGCCGCTCGACGCCCGGCTGCCCAACCCCTTCTTCGCCCAGGCCGTGATCGTGGCGAAGGACCTGGCGGGGCGGGAACGCCTGCATCGCCGCCTGGAAAAGCTGCTGGCCGAGGAGTTCCCCGAAGCCGTCAGCCGCGTCTATCCGCTGGAACTCGGCCCGCCGGTGGGCTGGCCGATCCAGTACCGGGTGGTGGGGCCGGAGGTGGAGACGGTGCGCGACATCGCCTTCCAGGTCGCCCAGGTCATCGCCGCCAACCCGGCCACGCGGCAGGTGAATTTCGACTGGATGGAGCCGGCGCGGCAGTTGCGCGTGCGGGTGGACCAGGACCAGGCGCGTCTGCTCGGCCTCTCCTCGGCGCAGCTGGCCCAGATCCTGAACGCGGCGGTCACCGGCACCGTGGTCACCCAGTTGCGCGACGACATCTACCTCATCAACGTCATGGCGCGCGCCATCCCCGAGGAACGGCTCTCGCTGGACACGCTGCGCGGGCTGCAGGTGCCGATTCCGGGCGGCCGGGTCGTGGCGCTCGGCACCTTCGTCAGCTTCGACTACGAGCAGGAATTCCCCCTGATCTGGCGCCGCGACCGCGTGCCCACCCTGACCGTCGCGGCGGACGTGAACCCCGGCATCCTGCCGGAGGGCGTGGTGGACCAGCTCAACCCGCGGATCGACGAGCTGCGCAAGACCCTGCCGGCCGGCTTCGCCATCGAACTCGGCGGCATCGCCGAGGAGAGTGCCTATTCCCGTGCCTCCGTCATTGCCGTGGTGCCGGCGATGATCGTCATCATGCTGACCGTGCTGATGGTGCTGCTGCAGAGCTTCCAGCGGCTCTTCATGGTCATCGCCATCCTGCCGCTCGGCATCATCGGCGTGGTGCTGGCACTGCTGGTCTTCCGCCAGCCGCTGGGCTTCGTGGCGATCCTCGGCATCCTCGCGCTGCTCGGCATGATCGCCAAGAACGCGGTGATCCTGATCGTGCAGATCGAGGAGGAGCGGCGCGGCGGCCAGACCATCTGGGACGCGGTGGTGATCACGGCCAGCACGCGCTTCCGGCCGATGATGCTGACCGCGGCCTCCACCGTGCTCGGCATGATCCCGATCGCGCCGACCGTGTTCTGGGGGCCGATGGCTTTCGCGATCATGGGCGGGCTGCTGGTGGCGACCTTGCTGACGCTGGTCTTCCTGCCGACCCTCTACGTCACCTGGTTCCGGGCGCATCCGCCCGGGCGCGCCTGAGATGGTCCGCGCGGCCGGGCTGTTCGGGCTCTGGCTGGTGCTGACGGGAAGCCTCGCGCCGGCCGACCTGGCGATGGGCGCGGTGGCGGCGGGGATCGGGGCCTGGGCCAGTATGCGCCTGCTGCCCGCGCCGCCGCTGCTGCGCTGGGCAGCGCTCTGGCGGCTACCGGGGCAGATGCTGGTCGCGGGCACGGACGTGGCCTGGCGCGCGGTGACGCTGCGGATCGCGCCGGGCCTGGTGCCCTACCGGCCGAAGCTGGAGGGCGCGGAGCGCGATGCCTTCCTCGCCGTCTCCGCGCTGATGCCGGGCACGGTGCCGGCCGCACCCGGCGCGATCCACGCCATCGACACCACGGCCCCCGTCGCCGCGCAGATGGCGGCGGAAGAGGCGCGGTACACACGTGGCTGAGGCGCTGACCGCCGCCGCCGTCCTGGCGCTGCTGACCGTCCTCGCGGGGTTGGTCCGCGTGGTACGCGGCCCGACCCGGGCGGACCGGATCATGGCAGCGCAGTTGCTCGGCACGGGCGGCATTGCGGTGCTGCTGCTGCTGGCCGCGGCGGGGGGCGACATGGCGTTGCTTGACCTCGCGCTGGTGCTGGCGGTGCTGGCGGCCTTTGCCGCTGCCGCCTTCGTGCAGGCGGCGCGGCGATGACGGCGGTCTTCACCGGCGTCTGCGTCGCCGCAGGGCTGCTGTTCCTCGCGGCCGGCACGGCGGGGCTGCTGCGCTTCCCGGATGCGGCGACGCGGCTGCATGCGCTCACCAAGGCGGACGGGTTGGGCCTCGGCCTGATCGTCCTCGGCCTGCTGCCGCAGATGCCGGGCGTCGCCGCCGCGCTGAAGCTGCTGGCGATCTGGGGCCTGGTGCTGCTCGCGGGCGCCACCATCGGGCCACTGCTTGCGCGGCACGCGACGGAGCGCGAGCCGTGATCCTCGACGCGCTGCTGGCGCTGGCGATCCTGGCGCTCGCCGCCTGGACGGTCTGGACACGGGACGCCTTCGCCGCCGGCATCGGCTTCGTCGCCACCGGCCTGCTGCTGGCGCTGGCCTGGGTGCGGCTCGGCTCCGTCGACGTTGCGCTGACCGAGGCCGCGATCGGCGCCGGCATCGGCGGCGTGCTGCTGGTCAACGCCGCGACGCATCTCGGCACGACAGCAGAAGAAGCACCGCCATCGCCCCGGCAGAATCGCCTCATCGCCCTGCTCTGCGCCGGTTTCGCGGTCGCGGTCGGGACGGCGCTGCTGACCCTGCCCGATCCCGCGCCGAACCTCGTGCACGAGGCCGCGGCCGCGCTGCCCGCGACCGGCCTCGGCAACCCCGTCACCGCCGTGCTGATGGTCTGGCGCGGCCTCGATACACTGCTCGAGGCGATCGTCGTCCTGCTCGCCGTGCTCGGCCTGTGGGCGCTCGCGCCGGAGGGTGCGACCCGCCCCGCGCCGCCGCCGCGCGAGGAGGGGCCGCTGCCGCTGCTCGCCCGCGTGCTGCCGCCGATCGGCGTCGTCATCGCCCTGCACATCGTCTGGGCCGGGGCGGACGGGCCGGGCGGCAAGTTCCAGGGCGGCGCGATCCTCGCCGCCATGTGGGTGCTGGCCTGGATGGCCGGCCTCGTCCGCGCGCCGGAGGTCATGGACCGCCGCCTCGCCTGGGCGTTGGTGGCGGGGCCGCTGGTGTTCCTGGGCGTCGGCGTCGCCGGGCTGGTGCTGGCGGGCGAATTCCTCGCGCTGCCCGCGGGCTGGGCCAAGCCGGTGATCCTGCTGATCGAGGCGCCGCTCACCCTCTCCATCGCCGCCGGCCTCGCTCTGCTGCTGCTGGGGCCGCCGGAGCGCGCGCCGTGACCTGGGCGCTGCTCGCCGCCGCGCTGTGCGGCCTCGGCCTCTACGGCACGCTGGCAGCGGCGGTGCCGCTGCGGCGGCTGCTGGGGTTCAACCTGCTCGGCGCCGGCGTCTTCCTCTGCTTCGGCGTCGTCGCCGCGCGTGCCGGGGACCCCGTGCCACGCGCGTTGGTCATCACCGGCCTCGTTGTCGCCTTCGCCGCGACGACGCTGGCCGTGGCGCTGCTGCGGCGCCTCGCCGCGACGCGGGACTGAGGGCGCGTGCTGCTCGTCCTCGCCGTCATGGCGCCGATCGCGGCGGCGACCCTCGCCCCGCTGCTGGGCGCGCGGGCGATGCGGCGGCTGGTGCTGTGGTGGCTGGTGCCGGGCAGCCTCGGGATTGCCATTGCCGTCGCGGCGCGCCTGCTGCAGGCCGATACGGCGCTGGTCGTGCACCTGGGGGGCATCGCGCCGCCGCTCGGCATCGCGCTGCGGGCGGACGGGCTTTCCGCCTGCTTCCTGCTGACCGCCGCGATCGTCATGGGCGCGACCTTCCTGTTCCTCGATCCGCCGGAGGAGGACCGCCGCGGCCGTGCGCTCTGGGCGCTGCTGCCGGCGCTCTGGGGCGGGGTGAATCTCGCCTTCGTGGCGAATGACCTCTTCTCGATCTTCATCGCGCTGGAGATCCTGACCTTCGGCGCCATCCCGCTCGTCGCGCTGGATGGCAGCCGCGCGACGCTGGAGGCGGCGCTGCGCTACCTGCTGTTTGCGCTGCTCGGCTCGGTCCTCGTGCTGCTGGCGACGGCGCTGGTCTACGGCACCTCCGGCGCGCTGGACCTGTCCATGATCCGGCCGACGGCGCTGGCGGCGATGCTGCTGACCGTGGGGCTGCTGGCGAAGACGGCGCTGGTGCCGCTGCATCTCTGGCTGCCGCCGGCGCATGCGGGGGCGCCGGCCGCGGTCCGCGCGGTGCTCTCGGCGCTGGTCGTGAAGGCTGGGTTCTTCCTGCTGCTGCGGCTCTGGTTCGGGCCGCTGCTGCCATTGCTGACGCCGGCCATGGCGACCCTGCTCGCGCTGCTGGGCGCGGCCGCGATCCTGCTGGGCGGGGTGATGGCGCTGCGCCAGCCGCGGCTGAAGATGCTGGTCGCCTATTCGACCGTGGCGCAGCTTGGCTACCTGTTCCTGGTCTTCCCGCTGGTGCTGGCGGCAGGGCAGGGGGCCTGGCTCGGCGGCGTGCTGCAGGCGGTCTCCCACGCCGTCGCCAAGGCGGCGATGTTCATGGCCGCCGGCAGCATCGCCCATGCGCTGGGGCATGACCGCATCGCCGCGCTGGCCGGCGCGCCGAGGCTTGCGCTGCTTGCCTTCGCCCTCGCCGGCCTGTCGCTGATGGGCATTCCGCCGAGCGGCGGCTTCACCGCCAAGTGGCTGCTGCTGGGCGCCGCCATCGATACGGGCCAGTGGTGGTGGGCGCTCGCCGTCGTGGGCGGCGGCGTGCTGACAGGGGGCTACCTGTTCCGCGTGCTGACCGGCGCGATGCGCGGGCCGGCAGTCGCGGCACCGCTGCGGCCACAGGCTGTGGCGCTCGGCCTCGCGCTGGTCTCGATCCTACTCGGCTTGCTGCCGCTTTATGCCTTCGGCCTGGTCGAGGTCGGCCGGTGAGCGCGCTGCTGCCGCTGACGATCCTCGCGCCGCTGGCCCTGCTGGCCTGCTGCGTGCGGGCCGATTGGCGCGCCCGCGTGCCCGGCCTGCTCTGGCTGGCGCCGCTGCCGGGGTTGCTCGCCGCCTGGATCAGGCCCGAGGCCGTGGTGCTGGATGGGGACCGGCTGCGCTTCACCCTGGCGCTCGACGATCCCTCGGCCCTGCTGCTCGGCGCCTGTGCGCTGCTGTGGTCGGTCGCCGGGATCTACGCCCGGCTCTATCTCGGCCGCGACGCGGCGGCGCAGCGCTTCGCGGCCTGGTGGCTGGTGACGCAGGCGGGGAGTCTCGGCGTCTTCATGGCCGGCGACCTGCTCTCCTTCTACCTGCTCTTCGCGCTGGTCAGCCTGCCGGCCTGGGGGCTGATCGCGCATGACGGCACGCCGCGCGCCCGCCGCGCCGCGGCGACGACGCTGCTGCTGGCCGTGCTGGGCGAGGTCGCGCTGCTGCTCGGCTTCGCGCTGCTGGCCGATGCGGTGCCCGGCCCCTCCATCGCCATCGCCGATGCGGTCGCGCATTGGCGCGCGGGCAAGGCGCCTGATCTCGCGCTCGGCCTGCTGCTGGCGGGGTTCGGGTTGAAGGCGGGCCTCGTGCCGCTGCATGTCTGGCTGCCGCTGGCGCATCCGGCGGCGCCCATGCCGGCCTCCGCCGTGCTGAGCGGCGCCATCGTCAAGGCGGGGCTGATCGGGCTGATCCGCTTCCTGCCGGAAGATGCGGGCTGGGGTGTCGCGCTCGGCGTCATTGGGTTCGTCACAGCCTATTGGGGCGTGGCCTGCGGCGTGGTGCAGCGGAACCCGAAGGCGATCCTGGCCTATTCCACCATCAGCCAGATGGGGCTGATGATCGCCGCGCTCGGCCTCGGCGCGGGGCCTGACGTGGCGATGCTGGTCGCCTTCGCCGCCATCGTGCATGTGCTGGCCAAGGGCGCGCTGTTCCTTGCCGTGGGCTGCGGCGCGCGGCCCGTCGCGGTGCTGCTGCCGGCGCTGGTGCTGGCGCTCGGCTTCGGCGGGGCGCCGCTGACGGCGGGCGCGCTCGGCAAGGCGGCGACGAAGCCACTGCTGGAGAACGTGGCGCTGCTGGCCGCGATCTCGGCCGCAGGATCGACCCTGCTGATGCTGACCTTCCTGCGGCGCCTCGCCGCCGTGCCACCCGCGCCGCAGCGCACCTTGCTTGCGCCCTGGCTGGCGATGGTCGCGGCGTCGCTGCTGCTGCCCTGGCTGCTCTTC
>JAIYAI010000721.1 GCA_027489135.1 Acetobacteraceae bacterium | reverse complement strand
GCGCCTCGCCGGGCGGCTGCGCAACATGGACATCCAGGAGGTCGGCGGCACCCGCAAGACGGGGGAGCGCGGCATCGCATTCGTGCGCGAGGTGCTGCAGGGGGCCAACGCCGTCCGGCGGGAGACGGTGCCCGCGAGCGAACTCACCGTCGCGCTGCAATGCGGCGGCTCGGACGGGTATTCGGGCATCACCGCCAACCCCGCTCTCGGCGCGGCGTCCGACCTCGTCGTGCGCCACGGCGGCACGGTGATCCTGTCGGAGACACCGGAAACCTATGGCGCCGAGCACCTGCTGACCCGCCGTGCCGTCAGCCAGCCCGTCGGCGAGAAGCTGGTCGACCTGATGCGCTGGTGGGAGGAGTACACCGCGCGCGAGGGCGCCGAGATGGACGCCAACCCCTCCCCCGGCAACAAGCTCGGCGGCCTCACCACCATCCTCGAGAAGTCGCTGGGCGCCATGGCCAAGGCCGGCAGCACCAACCTGGTCGACGTCGTGCGCTATGCCGAGGAGGTGAAGGCGCGCGGCTTCGTCTTCATGGACACGCCGGGCTACGACCCGGTGGGCGCGACGGGCCAGGTGGCAGGCGGGGCAAACCTGCTTTGCTTCACCACGGGCCGCGGCAGCGTCTTCGGCTGCAAGCCGACGCCCTCCATCAAGCTCGCCACCAACACGCCGATGTACGAGCGCATGGTGGACGACATGGACATCAACTGCGGCACCATCCTGGCCGGGGAGGAGAGCGTGCAGCAGGTGGGCGAGCGGATCTTCCGGCACATGCTGGCGACCGCGAGCGGCGAGCGAACGAAGAGCGAGCAGTTCGACTTCGGGGCAGCGGAATTCGCGCCCTGGGTCCTCGGCGCGACGATGTAGGGCCGGACATCATGGACGACGCCCACACACCACCGTTCCGCCTGACCGAGCTCGCCCATGGCGGCGGCTGCGGCTGCAAGCTGGCGCCGGCGGTGCTGCAGACGCTGCTGGCGGGCTCCCCTGCCGCGGCGATGTTCCCGCAATTGCTGGTGGGCACCGAGACCGCCGACGACGCCGCGGTCTGGCAGCTTCCCGACGGCACCTGCGTGATCGCCACCACCGACTTCTTCATGCCGGTGGTCGATGACCCGCGCGACTTCGGCCGCATCGCCGCGACCAACGCGATCAGCGACGTCTACGCCATGGGCGGCACGCCGATCCTGGCGCTGGCGATCCTCGGCATGCCGCTCGGCAAGATGCCGCTGGAGATCACGCGGGACATCCTGGCCGGCGGCACGGAGGCCGCGGCGGGTGCGGGCATTCCCGTCGCCGGCGGGCACTCGATCGACACGGCGGAGCCGATCTACGGCCTGGCCGTCATCGGCACCTGCAAGCCGGAGAACCTGCGGCGCAACAGCGGCGCGCGGCCCGGCGACGCGCTGATCCTCACCAAGGGCATCGGCGTCGGCATCTATGCCAACGCGCTGCGGAAGGGCGAGCTGGACGCCACCGGCTATGCCGAGATGCTCGCCTCCACCACGCTGCTCAACCGCGTCGGTGCGATGCTGGGCACGCAGACCGCGGTGCACGCCATCACCGACGTGACCGGCTTCGGGCTGCTCGGCCATGGGCTGGAGATGGCGCGGGGCAGCGGCGTGCGCCTGGTGATCGACGCCGCCGCGGTGCCGCTGCTGAGCCGCGCCCTGCCGATGGCGGAGCAGGGCTTCGTCACCGGCGCCTCCCACCGCAACTGGGACAGCTATGGCGCCAGCGTGACGCTGCCGGCGGACTTTCCGGAGGCGATGCGCCACCTGCTGACCGATGCGCAGACCTCGGGCGGGCTGCTCGTCTCCGTGACAGCGTCGGAAGCCCCCGCCCTGCTCGCGCGCATCCGGGAAGAGGGCTATCCCCGCGCCGCGATCATCGGCCGGGTCGAGGCCGGAGCGGCGGGGATAACCATCGATGGCTGACTGGGACGTGGTGGTGATCGGCGGCGGCGCGGCGGGGCTCAGCGCAGCCGCCGCGGTGGCGGGCGCGGGCAGGCGCTGCGTGCTGATCGACCGCATGGGCGGCGGCGGGGAGTTAATGAACCTGGCCGCGCCGCTGCATGCGATGGATGAGGAGATCATCGGCCCCGATCTCGCCGGCCGCCTGCTGGAGGAAGCGCTCGGCGCCGGCGTCGAACTCGCCATCGACGAGGTGACGGCCCTGGCCCGCGAGGGCGACCGCTGGGTCGTCACCACCGCCGACGATACCCACGCCGCGCCGGCCGTGGTGCTGGCCATCGGTCTCGCCCCCGGCGCGCTCGGCCTCGACAAAGAGCACGACTTCGAGGGGCGCGGCCTCTCCCACTGCGCCGCCTGCGACGGGCCGCTCTATCGCGGCGACCCGGTGGTGGTCGTCGGCACCGACCGCTGGGCCGTGCAGGAGGCGCTGGACCTGGTCCCCACGGCCGGATCGGTCGTGCTGGTCACCCAGGGCGCGGGTCCGGTCGAGGTGCCCGGCGTCGCCGTCCTGCCCGGCCGCGTCACCGCGCTGGCGGGCGACGCGGGGCTGGAGGCGGTGGAGGTCACCCAGGCCGGCGCCGCGCCGCGCCGCATCCCGGCCCGCGCCATCTTCATCCAGGTCGGCCGCAAGCCGGCGCTGGACTTCGCGCCCGGGGACCTCGCCCGTGCGCCGGATGGCCGCATTGCGGTGGACGAGTCGCTGCGCTGCAGCATCCCGGGCCTCTTCGCGGTGGGCGAGGCGCGGGGCG
>JAIYAI010000337.1 GCA_027489135.1 Acetobacteraceae bacterium | reverse complement strand
GCCTTCTCGGTCAATGCGCTGAAGACCTGGCTCACGACCGTCGCGCCGGAGCTGTGGCTCTTCGTCCTGGGCAGCGTCTTCGTCGCCGTCACCCTCTTCCTGCCGCGCGGCCTGATCGGGCTGCTCGATCGCAAGGGCAACAGCAAGTGAGCGAGACCGCCCAGGCCGTGCTGCCGGTGGAGCAGCCGGCCCCCGCCCCTCGCCGCGCCACCCCGCCGCCGGGGACGGTGCTCTACCTCGACGGCGTCTCGGTCGTCTTCGACGGCTTCCGCGCGCTGAACAACCTCTCGCTGCTGCTGACGGAGGGCGAGTTGCGCGCCGTCATCGGCCCGAACGGCGCCGGCAAGACGACGATGATGGACGTCATCACCGGCAAGACCCGCCCCACCGAGGGCATCGTGCGCTACCGCGAGATGGACCTGACGAAGCTGGACGAGGCGGCCATCGCCAATCTCGGCATCGGGCGGAAGTTCCAGAAGCCGACGGTCTTCGATGCGCTGACCGTTTTCGAGAACCTCGAACTCGCGCTGAAGGCGCCGCGTGGCCCCTGGGCCTGCCTGCGCTGGGTTCTGGGGCGGGAGGCCAAGGCCCGCATCGAGGCGACGATGGAGGAGATCGGCCTGACCGCCCGCGCCCAGGACCGCGCCGCCATCCTCAGCCATGGCCAGCGGCAATGGCTGGAGATCGGCATGCTGTTGATGCAGGACCCGGAGGTGCTGCTGGTCGACGAACCCGTCGCCGGCATGACCGACCAGGAGACCGAGCACACCGCCGCCCTGCTCCGCCGCATCTGCGACGGCAAGCGCAGCGTGGTGGTGGTGGAGCACGATCTCGAATTCGTCCGCGCGCTCGGCTGCAAGGTGACGGTGCTGTGCGAGGGCACGCTGCTGTCCGAGGGCAGCATCGACCACGTGCAGAACGACCCGCGGGTCATCGAAGTGTACCTCGGACGCTAGATCATGCTGCGAGTAGAGACCATCGACCTGTCCTACGGCGCCAGCCGCTGCCTGCGCGGCGTCAGCCTGGAAGCCGACCCCGGCAAGATCACCTGCGTCCTCGGCCGCAACGGCGTCGGCAAGTCCAGCCTGATGCGGGCTATCGTCGGGCTGGAGCGCATCCAGGGCGGACGCATCCTCTGGGAGGGCAAGGACGTCTCCCACATGTCCCCCGCCGACCGCGCCCGCGCCGGCATCGGCTACGTTCCCCAGGGTCGGGAGATCTTCCCCTTCCTCACCGTGCAGGAGAATCTCGAGACCGCGCTCGCCGCCGCGCCGCGCGGGTCGAAGGTGCCGGACGAGATCTTCACCCTCTTTCCGATCCTGAAGCAGTTCCTCCGCCGCCGCGGCGGCGACCTTTCCGGCGGGCAGCAGCAGCAGTTGGCTATTGCCCGCGCGATGACCGCGCGGCCCCGCTTGCTGATCCTCGACGAGCCGACCGAGGGCATCCAGCCCAACATCATCAAGGACATCGCCCGCGTCATCCGCCTCCTCGCGCGGGAGCGGAATTTCGCCGTGGTGCTGGTGGAGCAGTATTTCGAATTCGCCCGCGACCTCGCCGACCGGATCGCCGTGATGGTGCGTGGCGAGGTGGCGCTCGGCGGCCCGGTCGAGACGCTGGACGACGAGGCGGTCAGGAAGCTGCTGACCGTCTGACCCCGTCTGCCTCAGGCCAAGGGCAGGTTCGCCTTCTTCCAGGCCCCTATGCCGCCGGCGATGTGGCAGGCATTGCGGAGACCCGCATCCTGCGCCGCCTGCACCGCCATCGCGGAGCGCTCGCCGAAGGCGCAGAAGAAAACCAGTCGCTTGTCCGTCGCGGTGGCAAGCTCGTGCAGCACCCCGCCCGCGCCGAGATTCTCGGCGAGGTTCGGGTAGGGGGCGTGCAGCGCGCCGGGGATGCAGCCATGGCGCTCGCGCTCGGACCGCTCCCGCAGGTCGATCAGCACGACATCCTTCCGGCCGAGCAGCTGCATGGGCGCGCCCGGCTCCAGTGCCCAGCCCCGCCTCGCCACCTCCTCCTGGTGCAACCCCTGGCGCATATTGGCCGGCACGGCGACGTCCATCATTTTCGGGTTCGACAGGTTCAGGCCAGCCATCAGCGCCTCGTATTCCTCGACCGAGCGCACCTTCAGCCGCGGGTTGTGCGCTCGCTCCTCGGCGATGGTGCTGACGCTGTCGCCCTTGTAATCGTGCGCCGGATAGACCAGCGTCTCGTCGGGCAGCTTCAGCAGGCGGTTGAAGATGCTCTCGTACTGGGCGCGGGCGCTGCCGTTCTGGAAATCGGTGCGGCCGGTGCCGCGGATCAGCAGCGTGTCGCCTGTGAAGACCCGGTCGGCCAGCGTGAAGCAGTAGCTGTCATCGGTATGCCCCGGCGTGTAGATGACGCCGAGGCTGAGCCCCTCGATGTCCAGCCTGTCGCCATCGGCGACGCGCATGGAGACGACGTCGACGCCGCTCTGCTCGCCCATCACGGTGATGCACTTCGTGTGGTCGCGCAGCGCGCCGAGGCCGGTGATGTGGTCGGCGTGCAGATGCGTGTCGACCGCCTTGACCAGCTTGAGGTCGAGTTCCTCGATCAGCTTCAGGTAGCGGTCCACCCGGTCGAGCACGGGGTCGATGATCAGCGCCTCGCCGCCGCGACGGCTCGCCAGCAGGTAGGTATAGGTGCTGGACACCGTGTCGAAGAGTTGCCGGAAGATCATCGCCGGGTCTCCTGAGGCCTGGGTCCGGACGGGACCGCAGGGATGGCCCGTGCAGCCCAGGCGTCGCGTCCCCAGCCTATCGGGCATCCAAGGACGGGCGCAACGCCGGCACTGCGCGCCCGGGGCGCACCGCAAGGTCGCGTTTGCGTCCCGCCGCCAGTTCCCAGCATGGCGCTTCCGGGTCTAGGCTCGCGGGACCGCGAAGAGGAGCCGAGGCCCCATGCCCATCGCCGACGACGTGATCCCCGTCCTCGACATCGCGCCCTTGCGGGCCGGCGAGCCTGGCGCGCTCGAACGCCTGGGTGGGGAGCTGCGCCGCGCCTTCACCGAGGTCGGCTTCTACTTCGTCCGCGGCCATGGCGTCCCCGACGCGCTGGTCGAGGAGGTGTTCGAGGCCACCCGCCGCTTCCATGCACAGCCCATGGACGCCAAGCTCGCCATGCCCTTCGACAGTCACAACACCGGCTACCTGCCGATGCGCGGCGCGACGACGCGCATGAACGCCCTGGGAACGCCGCAGAAGCCGAACCTCAACGAGGCTGTCTTCTTCAAGCGTGACCTGCCGCCCGACCATCCGGACGTCCGGGCGGGGCGCCGCTTCCGCGGCGTGAACCGGTGGCCGGAGAACCTGCACGGCTTCCGCGAGACCGCACTCGCCTACATGGCGGCGATGGAGGGGCTGGGCCGCGGCCTGGTGCCGATCTACGCCGCGGCGCTTGGCCTGCCCGCCGACTGGTTCGATGACAAGTTCCGCGAGCCCATGTTCACGTTGCGCATGACCCACTACCCGCAGCAGGCGCCCACCAGCCCCGAGGACGAATGGGGGCTCGCGCCGCATGCCGACACCTCCTTCATGACGATCCTGGCGCAGAACAAGGTGCCCGGGCTGTCGCTGCGCCTACCCGACGGCACCTGGGTGGACGCACCCGCGCCGGCGGGCGCTTTCCTGGTCAATGGCGGGATGATGCTGCGACGCTGGACCAACGAGCGGTTCCTCGCCACCCCGCACCGCGTGACCAACCGCAGCGGCCAGGAACGCTACGCCATTCCCTTCTTCATGGACTGCTCCTACGACGCCGTCATGGCGCCGATCCCGACCTGCGTGGACGCGGAGCAGCCGGCGAAATACCAGCCCTATACCTATCTCGACTTCATGAGCGAGTATTCGGGCGCCAACTATTCGAAGCCGGAACAAGCGGCGGCCGGCATGGCTCTCCAGGGCGCTTAATCATGCTGGGTGCCCGTCGGCAGCGCATCCGCCGCGAGGCGCATCGAAGCATGGTGTCTACTGCCGGGAACGGCCTGCCGGCAGGGCGTCTACTGCAAGCCGCCACGCGAGGAGACAGCGTGATTTGAACCCGCTGAGAGAGGGTGCAATTTTGGCACGCGCCACAGCCACAGGATGTGCTAGACCACGCTACGCCCTCGGACGATCCCGCACGAACATGATCGCCTGCGCTTCACGCCCCGCCCGGCGCCTCCTGCCGGGTCTCATGGGACTGGCTTTGGCACTGCTGGTCGTGGTCGCGCCTGCCCTGGCGCAGCCGGCGACCTCGCCCGCGCCATCGGCCTCCGCCGCGCCCGCGGGCGGCCCGGATGCGATCCGCCTGCGCATCGTGGGCGGGCTCGCCACCCTCAGCCAATATGTGGACTTCGAGGCGCCGTTCTGGACGGACAAGGTGCCCCAGATCACCGGTGGTCGCGTCAGGGCTGAGATATCCTCCTTCGACCGCGCCGGCATCCGCGGACAGGAGATGCTGCAGCTCATGCGGCTCGGCGTCGTGCCTTTCGGCTACGTGCTGCTTGGTCTCGCGGCCGCCGAAGAGCCGATCCTCAATGTGCTCGACCTGCCCGTGATGAATGCGGACATGGCGGCGCTGCGCCGAACCGTCGAGCTGGGGCGACCCGGTCTCGCGAACCTCCTGAGGGAGCGCTACAATGTCGAGCTCCTGGCGATCTTCACCTACCCCGCGCAGGTGATGTTCTGTCGCCGCCCCTTCAGCGGGCTCTCGGACCTCTCGGGCCGCCGTATCCGGACCTCCTCCGTCGGCCAGTCCGAGCTGGTCTCCGCGCTCGGCGGCGTGCCGGTGCTGATTCCGCTGGCGGAGACAGTGCAGGCGATCCGCAATGGCGTCGTCGAATGCGCGATCACCGGCACGCTCTCGGGCAGCGCCATCGGGCTGCATGACGTGACGAGCCATGTCTCTCGCCTGGCGATCAGCTGGGGCGTGTCCTTCTTCGGCGCCAACACCGCCGCCTGGTCGGCCCTGCCGGCAGACGTGCGAACCAAGCTTTCGGCCGGGCTGCGCGACCTCGAGCGCGACATCTGGACGGCGGCCGAGCAGCAGACCGAGGACGGGCTCGCTTGCCTCGCCGGCCGGCCGAGCTGCAAGGGCGGGCGGCCCGGCCGGATGAGCATCGTCGAGGAGCGCTGGCAGGACGAATCCCGCCGATCGCAGCTCCTGTCCGAAACCATCCTGCCGAGCTGGCTGCAGCGCTGCGGCGCCGAGTGCAACGAGGTCTGGAACCGCGACATTGCTCCCACCCTAGGGCTCTGGGCGCGGCCGAACTGACGATGCAGGGGCGCAAGTTCCGAATCGCCATCGCATCCGCTGCAGCGCTGCTCATGCTCGCGCTCGGTGCAGGCACGCTCGTGCTGCTGGAGCGCATGCGCCAGACTGCCCAGGCGACGACGTTCAATACAGTGGAACGATCCGCCCGCGTGGTCGAGACGGCGGTGAACCGGCACCTGCTGGCGGTGGACGGCATGCTGGCCGGGCTGCCCGCGATCCTTGGCGCACTCCCGCGGGCGGCGGATGGCGCGCCATCCCCTGCCGCAGTCAGCCGGGCGCTGCGCGACCTCAACTTCCAGAACTTCACCTTCCGGGATCTCATGATGGTCGGCTCCGACGGCCGGGTCTGGGCCTCCGCCCTGCCGGCCTCGCGCAACCGGCCGCTGCCTCTCGATGCGAAGCAGCTGGCCGCAGCGGGCCAGCCCGGGGCGGTGGCCATTCTCGGCCCGTCGCAGAACGCCAATACCGGCGAATGGGCGATCTTCCTCGCCCGCACCGTCACCATCGCCGGGATCGGGCCATCGCTCGCGGTCGCCGAGGTGCCTGTCTCCCTCATCACCATGCTGCTTGGCCCCTATGGCGAAGCCAAGAGCATGCGCCTGACGGTCGAGCGCACGGGAGGATTGCTGCTCGCGGGGACGCCGCATGACGAGGGGCGGATGGGTCGCCCGCTCGGCTCGCTACCGTCCCTGGAGCCGCCGGATGGCATCGCGCGTCTGGCCGAGTCCCGTTTCGACAAGTCTGCCATCTACCGGGCCGTGCGGCCGACGCTCTACCAGGACCTCTATGTGACCGCGAGCATCGATGTCGATGCGGCGCTTGCGGACTGGCGACGGGACCGCAACGGCCTGATTGCGGCCATGCTTGTCCTGGGCACCATGCTCGGCGGCTTCGCCGTCGCGATCAACCTCGCGCTCCGCCAGCGCGAACGCAACGAAGCCGAGCGCACCCGCGCCCGACAGGTGCTGGAGAACGCGATCGAGTCGCTGTCGGACGGCTTCGTCATGTTCGACGCCGACGACCGCCTCATGGTGTGCAACCAGCGTTACCGTGATTTCTACGCGGTCACGGGTCCCTTCGTCGTACCCGGGATCAAGTTCTCCGACATGATCCGCGAGGGCGCCAAACGCGGCCAGTATCCGCAGGCCGGCGAGGACATCGAGGCCTTCGTCCAGGAGATCCAGGCGTGGCACAAGGGTAACCATCCACCGATGGAGCGCCTGCTGCCCGATGGCCGCTGGGTCCTGGTGACCGAGCGCGGCACGCCCGATGGCGGCACGGTCGGCATCCGCACCGACATCACGGCGCTGAAGCACGCCATGGCGGGGCTCGCCGCGGCCCGGGATCAGGCAGCGGCAGCGACCGATGCGAAGTCGCGCTTCCTTGCCCGCATGTCGCACGAGTTGCGCACGCCGCTCAACGGCGTGCTCGGCCTGGCGCAGGCGCTGGCCGACGATCCGGCCCTGTCCGAGGGGGCACGCGCCAAAGCCCGCACGCTCGAGATGTCGGGCCGCCATCTTCTCGCAGTGGCGAATGATGCCCTCGACCTCGCGCGTATCGAGACAGGACGGCTGGAGCTGCAACCCACGAGCATTCCCCTGCAGGCGCTGCTCGACAGTTGCCTGACCATGCTACGCCCGGCTGCGCGGCACCATGATGTCGAGGTCACGCTGGTGACAGCGGCCGACCTGCCGCGGCACGTCATGGCCGACGGGACGCGCCTTCGGCAGGTCCTGCTGAACCTGCTGTCGAACGCGCTGAAGTTCTCGCCGGAACGCGGCCGGGTCGAGTTGCGCTGTACCACCAACGGGCCGCAGGACCCCTCTGGGCGCCAGCCGCTGCGCTTCGAGGTCCGCGACGAGGGGCCTGGCGTGCCGGAGGATCAACGCGCCGCCATTTTCGGCGATTTCGTGCAGGTCGAACGCAGCGGCGCCCCGGATGGAGCCGGCCTCGGCCTCGCCATTTCTGCCTATCTGGTCGATCGGATGGCCGGGAGCATCGGCTGTTCCGACAATCGCGAGTCGCGTACCGGCAGCGGCGCCCTCTTCTGGGTCGAGATCGCCCTGCCCAGCGAGAACACGCCTGCGGCGGCGCCACCGGTGACGGCCGCCGCGGCGGACGCGCCCAGGCACCTGCGCATTCTCGTCGCCGACGACGTGCCGGCGAACCTGATGGTCGCACGCGCCCTG
>JAIYAI010000641.1 GCA_027489135.1 Acetobacteraceae bacterium | reverse complement strand
TGCGACGCGGCCTGCTCGGTGCGACCTCCCTGGCGGCGCTCGCGCCGCGGCTCAGCATGGCGCAGCCGGCCCGGCCCGGCGTGGTCGGCGCCTTCGAGGCCGCCGAGCAGGCGCTGATCTTCGGCCTGCCGCTCGTGATGAACTACGCGGTGATGTACGAATTCGCGATCGACCGGAACAGCGGCCAGTTCAAGGCGCCCTTCAACACGATCTGGAACGACGCCCAGGTCTTCACCTGGCGCGACACCGCGGTGCCGACGCCGAACAGCGACACGCCCTATTCGCTCTGCACGCTCGACCTCAGGGCCGAACCGGTAATCATCAGCGTCCCGGACGTGCCGGCCGGGCGCTACTTTTCGGTCCAGGTCTGCGACGCCAACACCTACAATGTCGGCTATATCGGCAGCCGCGCGACGGGCCAGGGCGCGGGGTCCTGGCTCATCGCGGGACCGGGCTGGCAGGGCGCGACGCCAGCCGGCGTGAAGGGCGTGATCCGCTGCACCGCGCAATTCGCGCTGGCGATCTTCCGCACCCAGCTGTTCGGCCCAGCCGACATGCCGAACGTCGTCGCGGTGCAGCGGGGCTACAGGGTGCAGCCGCTCTCGGGCTTCCTGGGCCAGGCGGCGCCGCCCGCCGCGCCCGAGATCCGCTGGCCGCGGGTGAATGCCGAGCTCGCGAAGCGCCATTTCTTCGACTACCTGGCCTTCGCGCTGCAGTTCAGCGCGCCGCAGCCGAACGAGGCAGCGATCCGCGCCACCCTCGCCTCCATCGGCATCGATGGTCGCGGCACGCCGCTGCCGGGCGGCTTCCTCGACCGGATCGAACTGATGGCCGGCGCCATCGCCGGCGAGCGCAAGGTGGAGGCTGCGGTCGCCGGGGCCGGCGTTGCCATGAACGGCTGGAGCGTCACCCCGATCCCCGGCTCGCCCGAGGGCTACAACGGCGACTGGATGCTGCGCTCCGTCGCCGCCAAGGCCGGCATCTACGGTAACACGACGGAGGAGGCGACCTATCCCTTCACCCGCACGGATGCGACCGGCGCGGCGCTGGACGGCAGCAAGTCGCGCTACACCATCACCTTCGGGCCGGGGCAGTTGCCGCCGGTGAACGCCTTCTGGTCCGTCACGATGTATCACGGCGGGAACCAGCTGCTCGTGCAGAATCCGATCGACCGCTACCTGATAAACTCCCCCATGCTGTCCGGGATGAAGCGCAACGCCGATGGCGGCGTGACCATCCACGTGCAGAAGGACGACCCGGGCGCCGACCTCAGGCCGAACTGGCTGCCGGCGCCGGACGGGCCGATCTACCTCGTGATGCGGCTCTACTGGCCGAAGACGGAGCAGCCGGCGCTGCTGCCGATCGGCCAGGGCCAATGGAAGCCGCCGGGGATCGTGAAGGTCGGCTGACCGTGGGCCACGGGAAGGCACGCGGCGCGCGCCTTCCGCCCGGTGTCGGGGCGCGACGTTGCCGGCGCCTTGCTTCCGTCAGGGCACGACGTTGCCGGCGCCTTGCTTCCGTCAGGGCTGGAAGTTGCAGGCGCCTTCCTTGCAGGCGTCGTGGGTGTTCTGCTGCTCGTCCTGGACGATCCAGTTGTAGCCCTGCGGCGTCGAGATCGTGAGGTCGCGGCCGATGACCTGCACGCGGACGCGCCAGCCCGGCGGCGGACGCAGCGTCTGCGCCAGGCTCGGCAGCGTCTCGTAGGTCAGCGGCGGGTCCACGATCTGGCCGAAGGCCTGCATCACCCAGGGCGTGCCCTCCGGATCGTCGAGGATGAAGACGGGCTGGCCGGCGCGGAAGGTTATCGAGGATTGGCGATGCGACTGCAGCGGGCTGTAGGGCGCGAGATGCGCCGCGGCGCGCGAGGTGCAGCGCGGCAGCAGCCCCTGGCCCATCCAGCGCGCCTCCAGCCCGTCGAAGCTGACGAGCGGGCCGACCGGCAGGGTGATCGTGTCCATCGTCCAGCCGCGCGGCCCGTTGCGGTAGGCGGCCAGCACGTCGAATTGCGACTGCAGCGACGGCACCGTGACCCGGTCCCACATCGCGGCGGGGCAGGTGGTCTTCGGATCGGCCGCATTGTTGAGCGCCGAGGTGTTGTAGTAGACGCCGGCGATCTGGTTCTCCGGCGTGTTGCGGAACAGCCAGACCTCCCAATCGATCACGCCGCACAGGCCGGTATAGGTCATGTTCTGCGGGGTGTCCGGGATCGGGACCGGGCGCGTATTCGCCGTCTCCCGCGCCGCGGCCGCGGCGGTCAGCATGGCGTCCACGCAGCCGGCCGAAAGCCGGGACATGTTCTCCCGCATGCAGGCCTTGATCCGCCCCTCGCCGGGGACGGTGCCGGCACAGAGCCGCAGCACGTCCCAGGAACAGCTGTGCAGGACCCGCAGCTCCTGGCCGACACCCTGTGCGGCGGCCGGCACGGCAAGCAGCGCGCCGAACGCCGCGCCTGACCTCAGCGCGCCCGCGCGGCACGGGGCAGGCCGGAGACGCTATCCGAAACTGGGGATTCGGCTGCGCCGCCAGGCGCTCGGCGGCAGCCCGGTCTCGCGCCGGAAGGCCCGCACGAAGCCGGGCGGCGTCGCATAGCCCAGCGCCAGGCCGATCTGGGTCACCGGCAGCCGCGTGGCGCCGAGCAACTGGCAGGCGACGTCGTGCCGCGCCTGGCGCAGCACGGCCCGGAAGCTGGTCGCCTCCGCTTGCAGGCGGCGATTCAGCGTGCGTGGCCCGAGCCCGAGGGCAGCGGCCACGCGTTCCAGCGTCGGATGCCCCGTGGTCACCAGGGCGGCGAGCACGCGGCGGGTCTGCTCCGCCATCGGCGGCTGCTCCCGCGCCCAGTAGGCCGCGACCTGCTGCTGCAACGCCCGGCGCCGGCCGGCATCGGCGGTAAGCACCGGCGCGGCCAGGAGATCGGCCGGCATGACCAGGCAGGTCTGCTCGGCGTTGAACACCACCGGCATGCCGAAGGCCTGGCGATGGGCGGCGGCCTCGGCCGGCCCGGCATGGCTCAGCCGCATCTCCTCGCCACGCCGCCCCGTCAGTTGCAGGATGAGCGCGACGGCGAGGCCCATGGCGGTATCCAGGATCTCCGCCATGCCCTTCACCGGGGGCGCCTGGAGGACATAGCCCCAGAGCCCGGTATCGCCCTGCACGGCGAGGTAGGACACCGCGCCATCGACGTAGCGGATCTGGTTGACGGTCAGGTCGAGCAGCGCATCGCGCATCGTCGGCGCCGTCGCCATCAGCTGGCCGACGAGGCCCAGGGTCTGCACGCCGCCGCGCAGGCCCAGCAGCACGCCGAGATGCGGGCAGCGCGTCGCGGCGGCGGACAGCGCCAGGATCCGCCCGGCCATGGCGTAGCTCATCCGGCTCTCGGGATCGTCGAGGACGTCGGGCGGGGCGCCGGCCGCGGCGAGCACCACGGCGGGATCGGCGCCGAGCTCGCGCAGCAGC
>JAIYAI010000725.1 GCA_027489135.1 Acetobacteraceae bacterium | reverse complement strand
TGAACCACTGGGAGGGCGAGGGCTTCGTCGAGGCCATGCGCACCCCGGACAACACGCTGATCTTCGTCACGCCGGAGAAGTCGCGGGAGATCGTGCAGGACCAGATCGACTGCATGGGCTGCCTGTCGCAGTGCCGGTTCAGCAACTGGACGCAGCACGAGCCGGATTTCTCCACCGGCAAGAAGGCCGACCCGCGCAGCTTCTGCATCCAGAAGACCCTGCAGTCGGTCGCGCATGACGGGGGCACGGAGAACAACCTGATGTTCGGCGGGCACAATGCCTACCGCTTCGGGTCCGACCCCTTCTACTCCAACGGCTTCATCCCGTCGGTGAAGCAGCTCGTCGAGCGGATCCTGACGGGGCGCTGAGGCGAGGCTTCGCCTCGCGCTCCACGAGGGGGCGCCGCCCCCTCGACCCCCGCCGGGGGGCGGGCCGCCCCCCGGGCCCCGTCGGCATTTACGCGGCGGCCAGGGCCGGTGCCGAAGCGGCCGCCTGCAGGACCATCATCGCGCATTTCTCGCCGATCATGATGCAGGGCGCGTTGGTGTTGCCGCTCGTCAGCGTCGGCATGATCGAGGCATCGGCCACGCGTAGCCCCGCGATCCCATGCACGCGCAGCTCGTTGTCCACCACCGCCATCACGTCCTGTCCCATCTTGCAGGTGCCGACCGGGTGGTAGGTCGTCTCCGCGTTGTTGCGTACCCATTCCAGGATCTCGGCATCGGATTGCAGATGCGCTCCTGGCGCGATCTCCTTCCCCGTCACCTCCTTCAGGGGTGACGTCGCCATCAGCTCCCGCCCCTTGCGGATCGCCGCCAGCAGCCCGTCCCGGTCATGCTGCGTCGAGAGGAAGTTGAAGCGGATCGCCGGCTGCACCGCCGGATCGCGGGAGGTGACGTGGATCGACCCCGTGCTCTCCGACCGGAGGACATTCACGTTCATCGTGATGCCGCGCTGGCGGGAAATCCGCCGCTCCCGGTTCACCATCTCGTAGAGGAAGGGCAGCACGGAGATCGTCGCGTCCGGCGCCTCCAGCCCGGGCCGTGTGCGGAAATACATCCGGATCGGCACCGCGGTGCGCGCCAGGAAGCCCTCGCCCTTCAGCGCGTACTTCACGGCCTCCCGCGCCAGGCGCCAGCCGCGGGCATTGTCGTTGAAGGTCATGTTCGGCGCGGTGATCTCGAACTTCACCCGCGGGGAGTAGTGGTCGCGCAGGTTCTCGCCGACGCCGCGCAGCGCATGCACCGGCGTGATGCCCAGGGACTCCAGCAGCTCGGGCTGTCCGATGCCCGACAGTTCGAGCAGCTTCGGCGACATGATCGAGCCCGCCGAGAGGATCACCTCCCGCGCTGCCCGGGCCTCCCGAGCCTGCCCGTTCACGGCATAGCAGACGCCGACGCAGCGCTTGCCCTCCAGGATCAGGCCCTGCGCCAGCGCGCCCTGCTCGATGATCAGGTTCGGCCGGCCCCGTGCCGGGTCGAGGTAGCAGAAGGCCGTGCTCTGCCGCCGCCCCTTGGCGATGGTCACCTGCGACATGCCGATGCCCTCCTGGCTCTCGCCGTTCAGGTCGGGGTTGAAGGGCAGGCCGATCCTCCCCGCCGCCTCGATCATCTTCTCGAGCAGCGGCACCTGGTGGCGCGGCGTGTCGGTGATGCGCAGCGGCCCGTTGCGGCCCCGCAGCGCCTCCGACCCGCCGTCGTAGTTCTCCATCTTTCGGAAGACCGGCAGCACGTCCTCCCAGCTCCAGCCCCGGTTCCCGAGCTGCGCCCAGTGGTCGTAGTCCTGCCGCTGCCCGCGGATGTACACCATGCCGTTGATCGAGCTGGACCCGCCCAGCATGCGCCCCCGCGGCACCTCGATCCGCCGCCCGCCCGAACCCTCGTCCGGTTCGGAGGAGAAGCACCAGTTCACCCTGGGGTCGTCGATCATCTTGGAGACGCCGACGGGAATGCGGGACCAGAAGAAGTCCGACCCCTCGGTCCCTGCCTCCAGCAGCAGCACGCGATACTGACCGCTCTCGGTCAGACGGGCCGCCAGCGTCGCGCCGGAGGAACCGGCGCCGACGACGATGAAATCATAGGCAGGGGCACTCGCTGCGGGCATCGGTTGCGGTTTCCTCGGACATCGTTGCTGGCCGGCAGCTAAGCCCGAAGCGCGGCGGCCAGCAATCGGCACCATTCTTGCTCCGATCCGTCTACCCGGGTCGGAGACCGCCCTTGCCGCTGTCGATCGCTGCCGAGCCTGCGCCCTTCGCGCTCGACCCTGCCCGCACGGCATTGGTCATCATCGACATGCAGCGCGACTTCCTCGAACCCGGCGGCTTCGGCGCCGCGCTCGGCAACGACGTCTCACGCCTCGCCCCCGCGGTCGCGCCCTGCCAGGCCGTGCTCGCCGCCGCCCGCGAAGCCGGGATGCTGGTGGTGCACACCCGCGAAGGCCACCGGCCGGACCTCGCGGACTGCCCGCCCGCGAAGCAGGCCCGCATGCCGCCTGACGCGCGCATCGGCGATCCCGGGCCGATGGGCCGCATCCTCATCCGGGGCGAGGCCGGGCACGACATCATCCCCGCCCTCGCCCCCGCGTCGGGCGAACCCGTGGTCGACAAGCCCGGCAAGGGCGCCTTCTTCGCCACGGACCTGGAAGCCATGCTGCGCGCCCGCGGCATTACGGACCTGCTGGTCTGCGGCGTCACCACGGAGGTCTGCGTCAACACCACGGTGCGGGAGGCCAATGACCGCGGCTACCGCTGCCTGGTGCTGGCCGATTGTTGCGGGTCCTACTTCCCCGAATTCCACGAGGCCGCCCTGGCGATGATCAAGGCCCAGGGCGGGATCTTCGGCTGGGTGTCCGACTCCACGCGGCTGCTTGCCGCCATGCAGGCCTGAAGGGAGGGCTCCATGTCAGGGACCACGACCGCGCCACGCGTCGCGCCGCTCTGGACGCCGGGCGACTGGAACGCCCTCTTCGGCTTCGGCACCAATATCCTGGTCAACCTGCTGACCCTGACGGCGCTGCTGCGCTTCGTCCTGAAGATGCCGGACGACATCGTCTTCGGCCGCATCCTGCCGGCGGCGGGGCTGATGATGTTCCTCTCCACCGCCTATTACGCCTGGCTGGCGTACCGGCTGGCGAAGAAGGAGGGGCGGTCCGACGTCTGCGCGCTGCCCTCCGGCATCTCCGTGCCGCACATGTTCGTCGTGGTGCTGGTCATCATGCTGCCGATCGCGCAGCGGACGGGCGATCCGATCAAGGGCTGGGAAGCCGGCCTGACCTGGGTCTTCGTGCAAAGCTTCATCCTGATGATCGGCGGCTTCGTCGCGCCCTATATCCGCAAGATCACGCCGCGCGCCGCGCTGCTCGGCACGCTCGCCGGCGTCTCGATCACCTTCATCTCCATGCGCCCGGCGCTCGAGATGTTCATGCAGCCCGCCATCGGCGTGCTCTGCCTCGGCATCATCATGGTCGCCTGGTTCGGCGGCGTGCGGTACTGGCGCGGCCTGCCGGCGGGGCTGATCGCCATCGCCGCGGGTTTCGTCATCGCCTGGGTGCTGCAGATCGTCGGCATCCCCTATGGCGGGGTCGGCTTCACCCAGTTGGGCAACGCGCTGTCCAGCATCGGCTTCTCCATCCCGATCCCGGCCATCGACCATGTCTTCGGTGGCTTCGAGTACATCGGCATTATCCTGGTCACGGCGATCCCCTTCGGGATCTATGACCTCGTCGAAGCCATGGATAACGTGGAGAGCGCTGAGGCCGCGGGCGACCACTTCCCGACCACCCAGGTGCTGACGGCGGACGGCGTGGTCAGCCTGATCGGGTGCCTGATGGGCAACCCCTTCATCAATGCGGTCTACATCGGCCATCCCGGCTGGAAGGCGATGGGCGGGCGGATCGGCTATTCCTTTGCCACAGGGCTCGCGGTGCTGGCGTTGACCTGGCTCGGGATCGCGGGGCTGCTGCTGGCGCTGATCCCGGTGGTCGCGATCGCGCCGATCCTGCTCTACATCGGCATGCTGATCGGCGCCCAGGCCTTCCAGGAGGTGCCGAAGGCCCATGCCCCGGCGGTGGTGCTGTCGCTGATCCCGCACCTCGCCGCCTGGGCGAAGACGCTGATCGACGGCGCGCTGGGGGCGGCCGGCACCAATGCGGCGGCGGTCGGCTTCGACAAGCTCGGCAACATGGGCGTGCTCTACCCGGGGCTCGAGGTGCTGGGGGAGGGCGCGATCCTGTCCGGCCTCATCCTGGCCGCGATCGGCGTCTTCGTGATCGAGCGGCAGTTCCTCAAGGCCGCCGCCTTCGCCGGCGCGGCTGCGGTGCTGACTTTCTTCGGCTTCATGCACGGGCCGGCAGTGGGCTTCGCCGTCACGCCGGTGGTGGCGCTGGCCTATGCCATGCTGGCGGGGCTGCTCTACGCCTGCGCCCGGCAGGGGGTGGCCGCGCCGGCGATGCAGCCGGCCGCGGCGGAGTAGCGCGCGGTCCGGGACGGTGACAGCGCGGGGCAGCGCCGATATCCTGCCCCGCGACCACCCTCCGGCAGCAGAACCCGCACCTTGGACCCCTCCGCCCACATCCTCATCGTCGAAGACGAGGAAGATCTGCGCGAGGGCATGGTGGACTACCTCGGGCTGCATGGCTTCAGCGTGACCGCCTGCGCCAATGGCCGGGACATGGATGCCGCGCTCGCCGCCGGCGCCGCGCCGGCGCTCTGCCTGCTCGACATCAACCTGCCGGGCGAAAGCGGGCTCGACCTCGCCCGCCGGCTGCGTGCCAGGGCAAATCCCCCGGGCGTGATCATGGTGACCGCTCTCGGCAGCACGCTCGACCGCATCCTCGGCCTCGAACTCGGTGCCGATGACTACATCGCCAAGCCCTTCGAGACGCGGGAACTCCTGGCCCGGGTGCGGAGCGTGCTGCGCCGGCTCCAGGCTACCCCCGCGGCCGCACCGACGGCGCCGCCGAGCGCCGAACTGCCGGCGGCGGACACTCCGCGCCGCGACCAGCCAGCGCTCCGCTTCGACGGCTTTACCCTCGATCTGGAGCGGCGACGCCTGACCGACTCCGCGGGCGTGGAGGTGGTGCTGACGACGATGGAGTTCGACCTGCTTCGCACCCTGGCGGAGCGTCCGAACCGCGTGCTCAGCCGCGATCAGTTGCTTGATCTTGCCCATGGCAAGGAGATCGAGCCTTTCGACCGCAGCATCGACATCCGGATGACCCGGCTGCGCAAGAAGCTGGGCGACGATGCCGCCAACCCACGGCTGATCCGCACCATCCGGGGGGCGGGATACATGTTCGTCCCCGCGCGTGCCGCGGAGGATTGAGTTACCTGAACCATCTAAAAATTGACAATTGCCTGATCGCAAACTCGCGAGCAGCGATCATCCGTCTGAATGAGGTTCAGGCAAATATCAGAAAGAAAACAACTTTTTCCTACGCGACCAACCTGTTTAATTTTGTCGTATAGGCGTCTTCCGATTGACCCGGCCGGCCATCCGTTTACCATCCGGCTCAGCATTTCGTTGTGTTTTGCTTATATTCGGAGCGGCCAGCTTAAGGCCGCGCCGGGAGGATGCGCGATGACGGGTCTCTTCGGGACGGCTGGTGCGCGCCGAGTCGATGGCGAGAAGCCGTCGGGAAGCTTCTGGACCCGGCTCTGGCGTCGCCGCCGGGCGCGGCAGTCCAGCCAGGATCCCCGGCGGATCGCCGCCACGACGCCGCCGGGCCACGGCGTCCGTGTCGATGCGCTGGAACCGCGCTTCCTGCTCTCGGCTGATCTCGCGCCCTTCGCCGTGGACATGGCTGCCCATGCCGGCCACGACTACGCCCTGAAATACGAGAACCTGACCCAGTCCGTGCAGGTGCTCGACCGCGCGTCCGGCCAACTCATCGCCCAGCGCGCCGTGCAGCAGATCGACTACATCCAGGTCACCGGCACCGCCGGCGACGACAGCCTGACCATCGACTTCGCCGCCGAATTCCTCCGTCCGCTCGAAATCCGCTTCGCCGGGGAGGGCGGGCAGGACCGCCTGATCCTCGCCAATGGCACGGTGGAATCCGTCACCCTCGCCGCGACCGGCGATGGCGCGGGCGGCGTCACGGTGCGACAGCAGGGCGGCGGGGCGCTGTCGGTCGGCCTGGCCGGCATCGCGCAGGTGACGGACACGCTGGGTGCGGCGGCGCGCATCTTCACCGACGCGACAGGGGCGGGCCAGGCGCTGCGCCTTTCGACCGGCACGACAGACGGCGACGGCCTCTCCGCCCTTGCCGGGGCGGGCGGCCTCATTGCGTATGAATTCGCCGCGCCCAGCGGGGCCGTCACCATCGAGGCCGGCGCCGGCGACGACAGCCTGGCCTGGGACGGCGCCGAGGCCGGCCTGCTCGGCAAGGTGATCTTCCAGGGCGGTGCGGGCAGCGACGCCATCACCGGCCCGCCCAGCCCCGACGTCACCTGGCACGTCACCGGCAACGATGCGGGCGAGGTCGCAGGCCTCGCCTTCGCCGCTGTTGAGAGGCTGCTCGGCGCGACCGGCAACCGCGACACCTTCGTGCTTCACGGAAATGTCTCGATCAGCGGCATCGTCGATGGCGGCGCGGCCGGCTTCGATTCCCTCGAACTCCAGGGCGGCAGCTTCGACCGCGTCGACTACCTCGCCTTCGACCTGCATTCCGGCACCATCACCCGCGACGGCGTGACGCTGACCTATGGCGGGCTGGAGCCGATCACCGACAACACCGTCGTCGCCACCCGCACCATCACCGCGAGCGACCAGCCCGACACCGCGTCCCTGACGGACAATGGCGACGGCACC
>JAIYAI010000611.1 GCA_027489135.1 Acetobacteraceae bacterium | reverse complement strand
ATGCTCTCGCCGCCGATCAGCAGGGCGTGGTTGAGCTTGAGGTGCTTGCCGTATTTCTCGAACTGCTCGGCGACCTGCAGCGCGAGCTCGCGCGTCGGCTCCAGGATCAGGGACCGCGGCATGCGCGCTTTGGCCCGGCCGTTCGACAGGATGTCGAGCATCGGCAGGGTGAAGCCCGCCGTCTTGCCCGTGCCGGTCTGCGCCGTGCCGAGCACGTCGCGGCCCATCAGCACGATGGGGATCGCCTGCTCCTGGATCGGCGTGGGCGTCACGTAGCCCGCCTCGGCCACCGCGCGGGTGATCGGTTCGGAGAGGCCGAGATCCTCGAAGGTCACGCGCGGCGGGGCGGCGGCCTCGGCGGTCTCCTCCTCGTCCTCCTCGTCGGACTCGTCGTCCTCGCGGTCGTCGTCCTGCTCGTCGTCCTCGTCCCGGTCGTCATCCTCGTCCTCGGACGAAACGGCTTCCGCGAGGTCGTCCTCGGCCTCCGCCAGCACGGGCTCCGCCGCGGGCGGCGCGATGTCCTCGGCCGCCGGGGCGGGCTCGGGCGCTGCCGCGACCACGGGGTTGGCCTGGGGCTGCGCCGCGTCCTCGTGCCCATGCTGGGGGTGGCTGGGCTCGGGCTCGGCCGGAGTCGTCGCGGGCCGGTCGCTGGTATCGGTCAAGGGATGATCAGTCCTTGCGGGGGCAATCGCCGGCCCGACGGGCGGATCAGCCCATGGGCTGATCATGGGCCGGAGCGCCGCGTCCTGGCGGCCAGCACGATGGGCGTGGCGGCGGCTACGGGTGCGGGCGCCATATGCGCCGCGGGGCGACGGAAATCAAGCGTTCCGGGACAGGGCATATCCCTCGGGGCAGGTCTTTCCTGGCATTTCCCCGGGGGGGCCTCCGTGGTGGGCAGTCCCGCGGCATCCCCGCCCCGCCCGGGCGGTCGCTTGCCGGGGCCGGCGCTTGCGCGCGAGTGACCGCTTGCCCGGGCCGGCGCTGACGACGGGGTGACCGCCTCCCCGGGCCGGTGATTCCGCCAAGGAGGAGGAGGCGCTATCCCGCCCCATGCCCGCGCCCGAAACCATCCTGTTCCTGCCCGGCCTGCTCTGCGACGCCCGCCTCTGGCGCGACCAGGTGGCGGCGCTGGAGGCGCTGGGCCATGCCTGCGTCGTCGCTGACCTGACGCAGGACGACAGCATGGCGGCGCTCGCCGCCCGTGCTGTCGCCGCGGTCGCCGCGCCGCGCTTCGCGGTCTGCGGCCTTTCCATGGGCGGCTATGTGGCGCTGGAGGTGATGCGCCAGGCGGCGGGGCGGGTCACCCGCCTGGCGCTGCTCGACACCGCGGCCCGGCCGGATTCGGAGGCGCAGGCCCGCCGCCGCCGCGGCCTGATCGGCCTCGCCAGCACCGGCCGCTTCCGCGGCGTCACACCGCGCCTGCTGCCGCAACTGATCCATCCGCGGCACCTCGACGGACCGCTCGCGGCGGAGGTGACGGCGATGGCCGAGCGGGTCGGGCGCGACGCGTTCCTGCGCCAGCAGCGGGCGATCCTGGGCCGGGTCGATTCGCGGCCGGACCTGCCGCGCATCGCGGTGCCGACCCTGGTGGCGGTGGGGGATGAGGACGTGCTGACGCCGCCGGCATTGGCCGAGGAGATGGCCGGGGCAATCCCCGGTGCGCGCTGCGAGCGCATCGCGGGCTGTGGCCACCTGCCGCCGATGGAGGATCCGATCTCCACCAGCCGTCTGCTGATCGACTGGCTTCAGGGCTGACGGCCGGTGGATGGCGGTCCGCCGGCGACGCCATCGCCGGCCCGGTGAGTCGACAATACGATCGAAGTCAAGGGTGTCGATCCGCGCAGAAGACATAGTCACAATATTATAATATTCTTCTGGCCCATATCGGTCTGCAAAGAAATCTTCTCCGATCGACGCCTTGTCCCGCAAGTCGAACCCGATAGCGTGCCGGCGGTCTCGATCTGCCGCAGCCGCGGCGGGTGGCGACATCGTGCCGTCCAAGGCGGCGCCTGCCGGAACGTCAGCGGGAGCAGACACATGCCGAATTTGGTCACTGGACCCTCGTCCAGTCAGACGCCCTACCTGTTCAACCTCGAGCCGAACATCCGCTTCACCTCGATCATCACCACCGGCGACAGCGTGCCGGGCGCGGCGACGCTTCCCGATGGCGGCGCCTGGCGCTTCGGCGGCATCCCCGATGGCCTCGGCGCCCTCGACAATGGCGACGGCACCATCACCGTGCTGGTGAACCACGAGATCTTCCTCGGCACGACCACCGCGACCGTCGAGCGCGCGCATGGCGCGGCGGGTGCCTATGTCTCCGCCCTGGTCGTCGATGCCGCCACGCTCGAGGTCAAGGACGCCTACGACCTCGCCGACACCATGTACACCGACGCGGACGGCGACGGCGTGTGGACGCTCGAAGCCGACTCCATCGACCGCCTCTGCTCGGCCGACCTGCCGGACGTGACCGCCTTCTTCTGGGCCGGCGAGGACGGCATCGCCGGCACCGAGGACGACCTCGGCACGCAGGACCGCATCTTCATGAACGGCGAGGAGTTCGGCGCCGAGGGCCGTGGCTTCGCCTGGGTCGTCACCGGTGAGGACGCGCGCACGGTGTGGGAACTGCCGGCGCTCGGCAAGTTCTCCTGGGAGAACTCGGTCGCCAGCCCCGACAGCGGCAAGAAAACGGTGGTGATCGGCACCGATGACGCCACGCCGGGCCAAGTCTATGTCTATGTCGGCGACAAGCAGGCGACCGGCAACACGGTCGAGAAGGCCGGCCTCTCCGGCGGCATGCTCTATGGCATCAAGGCGGACGGCATCGGCGCCGGCGTGGGCGCCGAGAACGTCATCGCAGCCGGCGTCACGCCCACGAGCGGCAGCTTCAGCCTGGTGGAGATCCCGAATGCCGCGACCTCGACCGGCGCGGTGATCGACAGCACCAGCGACAGCCTCGGCATCAGCGAGTTCGCGCGCCCTGAGGACGCGGCCTGGGATACGGTCGATCCCAACCGGATGTACTTCGTGACCACCGGTGCCGGCACGGCCCCGGCCCGGCTTTGGGCCTTCGATTTCGCCGATGTCGAGAACCCCGAGCTCGGCGGCACCTTCACCATGCTGCTCGACGGGACCGAGGGCGCGGTCAGCCTCGACAACATGACCGTCGACGGCGACGGGAAGGTGTGGATGGTCGAGGATCCGGGCAGCTCGACGCGCAACGCCAAGACCTGGGTCTACGACCCGGCGACCGACAGCCTGGACGTGGTGGCCGGGCACGATGTGGCGCGTTTCGGCGATGTCACCATTCCGGCAACCCTGCCGTTCACCACGAACGAGGAAGCCTCGGGCATCGTCGACGTCACCGACCTGCTCGGCGACGCCGACACCCAGGCCTTCCTGATCGACGTGCAGGCGCACTACGACATCAGCAACGATCCGCGCTACACCGACGGCATCGCCGGCACGCCCTCCGAGGCCGAGGCGCGCGCGCGGGCGGAACTGGTCGAGGGCGGCCAGCTCCTCGTCATGTATGTCGATGAGGTGACGAACGGCCGCGGCGGCGACGACGCCGTGAACGGCAGCTACGCGGCCGAGCTTCTGAAGGGCAAGGCCGGCGACGACGTGGTCCGTGGCGGCTCGGGCGCCGATACGCTGAAGGGCGGTGACGGCGGCGACGTCATCCAGGGCGGCGCGGGCGCCGATCTGCTCAAGGGCGGCGATGGCGCCGACGTCTTCCTCTACGCCAGCGTCGCCGAGGGCGGTGACGTGATCAAGGGCTACGTCGTCGGCGTGGACGGGATCGAGGTCTCCGCGGCCGGCTTCGGCGGCGGGCTCACCGCCGGTGCGCTGGACGCGTCGCGCTTCGTCGACGGCGCGGCGGCGGACCAGGCCTTCGGCCAGTTCCTCTTCGACGCGGCCGAGCGCCAGCTCTGGTGGGATGCGGACGGCACGGGCGCGGGCGCCGCGGTGCTGATCGTCGACTTTGCCGGCAAGCCGGCGCTGACCGAAGCGGACATCACCGTCATCGCCTGATGACGGACCGACCCCGGGGCGCGCGCCCCGGGGTCACCCCGCTCAGACATCGACCTCCGCGACGTCGAGCTTCGACGCGTTCTCCTGGATGAACTTGAACCGCAGTTCCGGCTTGCGGCCCATCAGCGCCTCCATCAGGTCGGCGGTGCGGGCGCGATCGTCGGGCGGCATCACCACGCGCAGCAGGACCCGCTTCCTCGGGTCCATCGTGGTCTCCTTCAGCGACATCGGCGGCATCTCGCCGAGGCCCTTGAAGCGGCTGACCTCGACCTTCTGGTTCGCCTTGAACTCGCGCTTCAGCAGGCGTTCCCGGTCCGCGTCGTCGCGCGCATAGATCGACTTGCCGTTGGCCTGCAGGCGATACAGCGGCGGCTGCGCCAGATAGACCCGCCCGTCGCGCACCAGCGCCGGCAGTTCCTTGTAGAAGAAGGTCATCAGCAGCGCCGCGATATGCGCGCCGTCCACGTCGGCGTCCGTCATGATGACGACGCGGCCGTAGCGCAGCTTCGCCAGGTCGAAGCGGTCGCCGAAGCCGCAGCCCAGCGCCTCGATCAGGTCCTTCAGTTCCTGGTTCTGCCTGAGCTTGTCGGCGCTCGCGCTGGCGACGTTCAGGATCTTGCCGCGCAGCGGCAGCACCGCCTGGGTTTCCCGGTCGCGGGCCTGCTTGGCGGAGCCGCCGGCGGAATCACCCTCCACCAGGAAGATCTCCGTGCCCTCCGCGCTCTCGCGCGAGCAGTCCGAGAGCTTGCCCGGCAGGCGCAGCTTGCGCGTCGCGGTCT
>JAIYAI010000550.1 GCA_027489135.1 Acetobacteraceae bacterium | reverse complement strand
CATCGCCCCCCTCGTCGCCGAGATCGGTGCCGCCCTGGGCGAGACCCCGCACGAGATCGTCTATGTCGATGACGGCTCCTCCGACGCGACCCCAGAGAGCCTGCGCGCCACCGCCGCGGTGGTCCCGGCCCTGCGGCACCTTCGGCACCGCGTCAGCTGCGGCCAGTCGGCGGCGATCGTCACCGGGGTGAAGGCGGCGCGCGGCGCCTGGATCGCCACACTCGACGGCGACGGGCAGAACGATCCGGCGGACATCCCCCGCCTGCTCGCCCGCGCCGAGGCCCTGGCGGCAGAGGGCCCGCCAACCCTGGTCGCAGGGCATCGCGTCACTCGGCGCGACACCCGCATCAAGCGCATCAGCAGCCGCGTTGCCAATGCGGTGCGGTCCCGCCTGCTGCGCGACAGCACGCCGGATACGGGCTGCGGGCTGAAGGTGTTCCCGCGCACACTTTTCCTCGACCTGCCGCATTTCGACCACATGCACCGCTACCTCCCGGCCCTGGTGCTGCGTCAGGGCGGGCGGGTGGTCAGCGAGCCGGTGAACCACCGGCCCCGGCGGGAGGGGCGGTCCAACTACGGCACGCTGGACCGGCTGGCGGTCAGCCTGCTGGACCTGATCGGGGTCGCCTGGCTGCAGCGGCGCTGGAAGCGGCCGGAGGTGGTGGCCGATCCCGCCCCGCATGGCTGAGGCGGGTCCGGGCCGGGCGGGGGCGCTCGGCAAGCTGCTGCTGCTGGCACTGGGGTTGGCCGCCGGCGGCTGGCTGCTGCGGACGCTGGGTGCCGCGCCGGGCACCGAATGGGTCGACCGCTACGTCCGTGACGAGGGGCTGGCGGGCGAGGCGCTGTTCGTGCTGATCGCGGCGGCGGCGACCGCGGTCGGCGTGCCGCGGCAGGTGGCGGCCTTCCTCGGCGGCTACGGCTTCGGCACGGTGCTGGGGGTGGCGCTGGCGCTTGCCGGGCAGGTGCTGGGCTGTGCGGCGGCCTTCTTCTGGGCGCGGCTGGTCGGGCGGGGCTGGGCGGAGCGGCGCCTGGCGGGGCGGTTCGGGCATCGGCTGCGCCCTGTCCGCGACGTGCTGGCGGGCAGCCCTTTCGGTGCGACGGTCGCGATCCGGCTGCTGCCGATCGGCAACAACCTGGCGCTGAACCTGCTGGCCGGGATGGCAGGGATCCCGGCGCTGCCCTTCCTGGCGGGATCGGCGCTGGGCTACCTGCCGCAAACCCTGGTCTTCGCCCTGCTCGGCAAGGGGGTGCGGGTGGAGGGGGCGTGGCAGCTCGCGCTCTCCGCCCTGCTGCTGGCGGTGTCGGTCGGCATCGGGCTCTGGCTGCTGCGCCGGCACCGGGCCGGGCGCAGCATGGACCCCGGGTCCTAGTGGTCAAAATTTGACACTTGGTACCGGGACGCAAGCTGCCGCTATCGCCCTGCTGCAGACATTCCCCGCTACGCCGGCACCGCTTGCGCTATGGCAAGGCCTGCCCTGCTTCGTAAGGCTAGGCTTGAAGCCAGCTTCGACCCGGTCCCACGCCGGCCCCCATCCGCACGGCATCAGGAAAGCATCACGATCTTGGACATCGAAGCCGCCTCCCGCCGCGCCGTGCTGGCTGCTTCCGCAGGCGCGGGCGCGGCCCTGCTGCTTCATCCCGCGCGGCCGGCCCGCGCCGCCGGCCGCATCACCTTCACCATCCTGCACACCAATGACCTGCACTCGAACCTGATCGGCATGGCGCCGTCCTCGGATTACTCGCCGGCGACGCTCAACGATGATGCGACGCGTGGCGGCTTCGAGCGGCTGGCGACGCTGATCGCCCAGCGGCGTGCCGCCCGCGCCGCGCTCGGCCCGGTGCTGGTGCTGGATGGCGGCGACTACAGCATGGGCACCGCCTTCGCAGGCGCGACCCGCGAGACCGGCTGCGAGTTGCAGATGCTGGCGATGATCGGGTGCGACGCCACCACCTTCGGCAACCACGATTTTGACCTGGGTCCCGACGGCACCGCGCGCTCCATCGGCGCGGCGGCCAAGGCCGGGCGGGTGCCGCCCGTAGTCGCCTCCAACACCGACTTTCCCGGCACGGACCCGAGCCTGACCGGCTTACGGGCGCAAGCGAAGGATGGCCTCATTCGCCGTACCCTGGTGATCGAGCGCGGCGGGATTCGCTTCGGCATCCTCGGCGTGCTCGGCAAGGAGGCGCAGATCTATACCGGCGGCGCTGGCGCGGTGAAGTTTGGCGACCCGGTCGAGGCGGCGAAGGCCGCCGTCGAACATCTGCGCAACGTCGAGAAGGTCGATGTCGTCATTGCGCTCAGCCATGGCGGGGTGGAGAAGGGCGTCGATGGCACGTACCGCGACGGCGAGGATGTCCGCCTGCCGCAGGCGGTGCCGGGCATCGACGTGGTGGTCGGCGCGCATAGCCATACCGCGCTGGCCGCGCCGATCATCGTCAACGGCCGCACGCCGGTGGTGCAGACCGGCAAGTATGGCGAGAACCTCGGCGAACTCGTCGTCACGCTGGACGCCGAGCGGCTGACCGTCGAGAGCTACAAGCTGTATCCGGTCGACGACAGCATCCCCGGCAATGCCGCGATCGCCGAGGCGATCGCCGGCTTCAAGCAGGCCGTCACTGCGGCGGTGTTTGCCTCGCGCGGCTACAGCGTCGACCAGCCGCTGGCGGTGGTGCCGCGGGATATCCCGAACACGTTTCCGGATATCGAGGCGAGCACCATCCTGGCCAATCTGTGCACCGATGCATTCCGCACCTCGACCGGGGCTGATATCGGCTTCAGCGTGAACGGCATGATGCGGTCCGGCCTGACGCGCGGGAAGCGCGGCGTGCAAACCGTGTACGACGTGTTTGCGGTGGCCCCGCTCGGCGCCGGCGTGGTCGACCCGACGCCGGGCAGCACCTTGGTGACGGGCTGGTTCAACGGCGTGGAGCTGAAGGGCCTGCTGGAGTTCTTCCTGGTCGACAATCCCGCGCATCCCGGCGAGTTCTTTCCGCGCGCCTCCGGCCTGCGCTTCCGCTACGACCCCGCGCGGCCGCGCTTCGACGTGGTGACGGCGATCGAGCTCGGTGATCTCGACCGCGGCTACCGTTCCATCGACATCACCGGGGCGGATGCCACGCTCTACAGCCTGACCTGCCCGCTGATGCTCGGGCTGATCATCGTGGCCATCCCGAACTACACCAAGGGCAGGCTGGCACTGGTGGCGAAGAACCGGGCGGGGCAGCGGCTGGGGTCGCAGGTCGCGGCACTCGAAGACCCGCGCCGCGGCACGCCGGACCTGCTGGCGCCGCCCGGCCGCATCGACAGCGCGAGCCTGGGTACCGCGACGCGCCAGGGCGCGGTGCAGGAGATCAAGGAATGGCAGGCGATCATGGACCACCTGCAGCGGCTGCCGGTGGCCAAGCCGGGCGACCTGCCGGTGGTGCCGGTGGATGCACGGGCGGCAGAGGTCAGGGCAATCCGGGCGGGGTAAGGAGACCGGGTCGGCGGGAGCGCCTTCGGGACCACGCCTTGGGTCGGTGAGTCCGTACTCCGCCCTTCTGCGACCTCGGCTCCGGTACCCAGCGTCAGATTTTGGCCACTAGTCCACCTGCGCGCCGGAGGCGCGGATGATCGGCGCCAGCGCGGCCTCGTTCCGGGCACGGAATTCGGCCAGCCCCTCCGGCGTCGTGAACCACGGGGTCGCGCCGTTCTCCCGGAACCGGGCGACGAGATCGGGCGCCTCGAGCGACTGCTTCGTCAGGGCGGAGAGGCGCTGCACCATGGCCGGCGGCAGCCCGGCCGGGCCCATCACCCCGCCCCAGGAGGTGATGTAGAAGCCGGGCAGGAACTCGCCCATGGTCGGGAGCTCCGGCGCCACCGGGCTGCGTTCCGATCCGGTGACCGCCAGCGCCCGCAGCTTGCCCTCGCGTGACAGCGCGAGCCCCTGCGGAATGTTGTCGAACATCATGTGGACGCGGCCGGCCTGCAGGTCGACATGCGCCGGTGCGCCGCCGCGATAGGGCACGTGCACCATGTCGAGTCCCGCCATGGCGGCGAACATCGCACCCGAGATGTGCACCGTCGTGCCCGAGCCGGAGGAGGCGTAGCTGTACTTGCCGGGGTTTGCCTTCACCAGCGCGATGAGCTCCGGCACGGTCCGCGCCGGCACGTCCGGGTGGATCGTCAGCAGGTTCGGCAACTGCCAGAGGCCGGAGACGTAGGTGAAGTCCTTCGTCACGTCGAAGGGCAGGCGGCGGTAGAGCGTGGGCCCGATCGCCAGCGGCGCGACGCTGGCGAGGCCGATGGTGCGGCCGTCCGGCGCGGCCCGGGCAATAGCCTCCGTGCCGATGTTGCCGGCGGCGCCGGCGCGATGCCCGACGACGAACAGCGCGCCGGTGAGCTCGCTCACCTTCTGGCACCAGATCCGGCTGATGATGTCGGTGCCGCCGCCGGGCGGGAAGATGCCGAGGAACCTGATCGAGCCGGTTGGCCAATCGGTGCGCGTCTGGGCGCCGAGCGTGCCGGCGGCGAGGAGGGCGGGCGCGGCGAGGAGGCCGCGGCGGGTGGTGCCGTTCATGTGCTTCTTCCCGGTCTGGTTCGTGGTCTCAGCGTGGCGCCTGGGCCGGCGCCGCGGGTTGCGCGCCCGGCGGCAGGGGCGGCGGCTCCCGCGCTGGATAGGGGCGCGGGTAGATGATCTCGGAGGTCGGGCCGGGTTGGCGCGGCGGCCCGACCTTGCCGCAGCCGGCCAGGGGCAGGACCAGCAGCAGGCCGAGCAGGGCGCGGATCACGCGAGCCGCTCCTTCCACTCGGCCGCCATGCGCCGGACGTTGTCGGGCGCGGTGCCGCCGAAGGAGGTGCGCGAGGCGACGGAGGCCGCCGCGGTGAGCACGTCGAAGATGCCCTGGGTGATGCGTGGCTCCTCGGCCTGCATCTCGGCCAGCGTCAGGCCGGCGAGGTCGGTGCTCTTGGCCTCCGCCTTCGCCACCAGCCGGCCGGTGACGTGGTGCGCGTCGCGGAAGGGCATCCGCAGTTCGCGGACCAGCCAGTCGGCAAGGTCGGTCGCGGTGGAGAAGCCGGCGCCGGCGGCATCGGCGAGGCGCGAGACCTGGGGCTGCAGGTCGCGCACCATGCCGGCGGTTGCAGCGAGGGTGAGGGTCAGGGTCTCGGCGGCGTCGAAGACGCCCTCCTTGTCCTCCTGCATGTCCTTGAAATAGGTCAGCGCCAGCCCCTTCAGCACTGTCAGCATCCCGGTCAGCGCGCCGATCACGCGGCCGGTCTTGCCGCGGACCAGTTCCGCCGCATCCGGGTTGCGCTTCTGCGGCATGATCGATGAACCGGTGGTGTAGGCGTCGGAGAGCTTCACGAATCCGAAATAGGGGTTCGTCCAGATCACGATCTCTTCCGCGAGGCGCGAGAGATGCGTCTGGCACATGGCGCAGCAGAACAGGAACTCGGCGGCGAAGTCGCGGCTGGCCACGGCGTCGAGGCTGTTGCGCATCGGGCCACGGTCGAAGCCGAGCGCCGCGGCGGTCATGTGCCGGTCGATGGGAAAGCCGGTGCCACACAGGGCCGCCGCGCCGAGCGGGCTCTCATTCAGCCGGGCGCGACAATCCGCCAGGCGCGAGAGGTCGCGCGAGAGCATCTCGACATAGGCCAGCATGTGGTGCCCGAAGGTGGTGGGCTGCGCCGGCTGCAGATGGGTGAAGCCCGGCATGATCGTCGCCGCGTGCTCCTCCGCCCGCGCGACCAGGGCACGCATGACGTCCCGGATCTGTCCCGACAGCCCGTCGATGGCGTCGCGCACCCAGAGGCGCACGTCGAGCGCCACCTGGTCGTTGCGGCTGCGGCCGGTGTGCAGGCGCTTTCCCGCATCGCCGATCGCCTCGGTCAGCCGCGCCTCGATGTTCATGTGGATGTCTTCGAGCGCCTCGTCCCAGGCGAAGTCCCCGGCCTCGATGCGGGCGGCGATCGTCGCCAGGCCCTCCCGGATCGCCACCTCGTCCTCGGCGGCGATGATCCCCACATGCGCCAGCATGGCGGCATGGGCGAGGCTGCCGCGGATATCCTGCCGCCACATCTTGCGGTCGAAGCCGATCGAGGCATTGATCGCCTGCATGATGGCGGAGGGGCCCGCGGCGAAGCGGCCGCCCCATTGCACATTGGACGAGGTCGGACTGGACACGATGGCGGCTTTCTTGGCGGATAGACTGGGGCGCCGCGCCCTGCTGGGGGCGGCCGGGGGCGCGACCCTATACGCGGCGCTTCCCGCCGGGCAAGGGCGGGCGGCGGGACAGGGCCAACTGTCCGAAACCGGGCCGAAGCCGCTGCCCGAGTTCTCCTTCACCGACGCCGAGGGCAAGCCCTTCACCATGGAGGCCTTCACCGGGCGCGCGGTGCTGATCAACCTCTGGGCCACCTGGTGCCCGCCCTGCGTGGCGGAGATGCCGGCGCTCGATCGCGCGCAGGTGGCGCTGGAGCCGTCGGGGGTGGTGATCCTGGCGCTGTCCTCGGACCGCGGCGGGCGGGCGTTGGTGGAGCCCTTCTACCAGCGGGTGGGGATCAAGGCGCTCGGCCTCTGGCTCGATCCTCGCGGGGCGGCGCAGCGGGCGCTGGGCGCGCGGGGCCTGCCGACGAGCATCCTGGTGGACCGGTCCGGGCAGGAGCGGGCGCGACTGGAGGGCGCGGCGGAATGGGACGCGCCGGCGATGCTGGAGCGCATCCGCAGGCTGGCGATCCCGCTGCGGCCGGCGACGGAAAGAACCTGATCGCTACTCCAGCCTGACCCCGACTTCGCGCACCAGCGTCGTCCAGCGGGCGCGGTCCTCGGCCCAGAAGCGGTCCATGTCCGCGGGCGTTCCCGGCATGGCGATGTGGGCGCCGGCATCCATGCGCGCCTTCACCTCCGGCAGGGCGAGCCAGGCATTGGTGGCGGCGTTCAGCTTCTCGACCACCGGGCGCGGCGTGCCTGCCGGGGCCCAGACGCCGAACCAGACCTCCTCGAGCAGGCCGGGATAGCCCTCCTCCGCCAGGGTCGGGATCTCCGGCATCTGCTTCGCCCGCTCCGCCCCGGTCAGGCCGAGGCCGCGGACCTTGCCGTCGCGCAGGAGCGGACCGGAATTGCCGATGTTGTCGATGATCCAGTCCGCTTCCCCGGTCGTCACCGCGACCATGGCCGGCGGGCCGCCGCGATAGGGCACGTGCACGGCGGGGAAATCCGCCTTCTGGCGCAGGCGCTCCGCCATCAGGTGGCCGACGCTGCCGATGCCGACGCTGGCCATGGTGGTGCCGCGCGGCTGGGCGCGGGCCCAGGCGACGAACTCCGCGGTGGTCTTCGCCGGGATCTTCGGGTTGATGATCAGCATCATGCCGTAGCGGTACATGGCCGCGACGGCGGTGAAGTTGCGCACCGGATCGAAGCTGAGGTCGCGCAGCACCAGCGGCCCCACGACATGCGCGGTGTTGGAGTTGACCAGCAGCGTCCAGCCATCCGCCGGCGCCTGTGCCGCGACGCCGGTGCCGAGCGACCCCGTGGCGCCCGCCCGGTTCTCCACCACGAAGGTGCCGCCCAGCGTGCGGCCGAAATAATCGGCCATCATGCGGGTGTAGATGTCGCCCGGCCCGCCGGCGACGGCGGGGTGGATGATGCGGACGGGGCGCGTGCCGGGCCATTCGGCCTGGGCCCGCGCGACGGCGGGCGCCGCGACCAGCGCGCCCAGGACGAGGCGCCGCCTCATTCCGTCCGCACCCCGGTCTCCCGGATCACCTCGGTCCAGACCTTCATGTCTGCCAGGGCGTAGTCGGCAAAGGCCTTGGGCGTGCCGCCCATCGGTTCGTGCATCAGCGTGCGCATGCGGGCCTGCACCGCCTCGCCGCGCAGCCAGGTATTGGCCTCGGTATTCAGCTTCTCGACGATGGCGGTTGGCAGCCCGGCAGGGCCGGAGACACCGAACCAGATCTCCTGGTCGAAGCCGGGCATGCCCACTTCCGACAGCAGCGGCAATTCGGGCTCGGCGGGCGAGCGGTTGCGGCCGGTCAGGGCCAGGGCGCGCAGCTTGCCCTCCCGCCGCAGCACCTCAGAGGCTCCGAGGTTGTCGACGATGTAGTCGCACTCGCCCTGCGCCACGGCGAGGAGCGCCGGCGGGCTGCCGCGGTAATGGATGGGCTCGGCGGTGAAGCCGGACAGCCAGCGCACGCGTTCGCCCATCAGGTGGCCGCCGCTGCCGAGGCCGACGCTGGCGATGTTCACCTTGCCCGTGCGCGCCTTGGCCCAGGCGACGAATTCCTGCGTGGTGCGGGCCGGGATGGACGGCGTGATCATCAGCACCATCCCGTATTTGTAGAGCAGCATGACGGGGGTGAAGCTGCGCATCGGGTCGAAGGAGACGCCGCGCATGACCTGCGGCGAGATCGTCTGCGCGGTGTTGGAGTTGAAGCTCAGCGTGTAGCCGTCGGGCGCCGCGTTCGCGACTGCCTGCATGCCGATGGTGCCGGCGGCGCCGGGCCGGTTCTCCACCACGAAGGTGCCGCCGAGGCTGCGGCCCCAGTGCTCGCCGAGTTGTCGCGCGTAGAGATCCTGCGGTGTGCCGGGCGGCGAGGGGATGATGATGCGCACCGGCCCGCGGCTCGGCCACTCACCGCCCTGGGCGATGGCGGGGCGTGGCAGGGCGAGCAGCGCCGCCAACGCCGAGATGAGCGACCTTCGATGCATGCTCCCCCTTCTCCTCCGCCAGGCCGTTGTTGCGCCTGTTCCGACCGAGGCTATGCAGGGGGAAGCGGCGGGTCAACGGGCCGCGGCGCTGCCGGGCGCCGCGCCGCGGCCTTGGCGCCCCCGCCACGCGGCAGGGGCGCCCTTCGGTCCCGTCGGGATCAGCCGAAGATGAAGTGGGAGGAGTCGAGCTCGGCCGCGGAGACGCCGAGCAGCGTGACCTGCTGCGTCCTGCCGCCGACATCCCATTGCACCACGGCGTCGCCGCCGAGGTTGTTGAAGATGACGAGATCGCCGAAATCGTCGACGCCGGCCGCGAGGATCTGGATCACGTCGTGATCGTCATCATCGTCGGCGAGCGCCGCGAAGGAGAACCTGTCGTCCCGGTCATCGCCGCGATCGTCCCGGCGGCCATCGCGGTCGTCCCGGCGGTCATCCCGACGGTCGTCGCGGTCGTCCCGGTCGTCCCGACGGTCGTCCCGACGGTCGTCGCGGTCATCCCGACGGTCGTCCCGGTCGTCGCGGCGATCGTCGCGGTCGTCCCGATCGTCATCATCATCCGCGAGCGCCGCGAAGGAGCTGCGGTCGTCCCGGTCATCGCCGCGATCGTCCCGATCATCCTCGTCATCGGTCTCGAAATCGGTGATGACGTCCCTGCCGGACCGGTCGACGAAGCGGAACACGTCCTCGTCGTCGCCGCCGGTCAGGTCGTCCTTCCCCTTGCCGCCGTCCAGCGTGTCATCGTCATCCCGACCGCGCAGCGAGTCGCGGCCCTTGAGGCCCTGGATCAGATCATCGTCGTCGGTGCCGACAAGAAGATCGTCGCCATTGGTGCCGAAGATGGTCGCCATGCATGGTCCTCCGGTTCGGATGCAGCCGGTGTTGGCTGCATCCCCGAGGTAACGGTGCTGCCCCCCGGTTTCATCCCGACGCAGCATGAAGCGACGATGAACGTACGCTGACCGGGGCTGCGCGATCTCCGTGCCTGGATACGGGGAGCGACACGGCGCCTCGCGGCGCCGTGTGCTTGCGGATCGGACCGGTCCGCAGCCTGGAGGGTCGCATCACGCACAAGAAAGCGCGCCGGGACGCGGGAGGCGCCCCGGCGCAAAGCGCACGCCGTGCCGCAGCGGGCTCAGCCGAAGGAGAAGTCGTCCGAGCTGAGCGCCCCGGCGGAGACGCCGAGCATGGTGATGGTGGTCACTTGGCCATCGCTGGTGTAGCGGATGACCGCATCGCCATTGGCGTTGTTGTTGATGATCAGGTCGCCGAAGTCGTCGATGCCGTCCGCGCGGATCTCGACCTTGTCGTTGGTGACCGAGAAGTCCGTGATGGTGTCGCGGCCGCTGTCCGAGAAGAAGCGGAAGACGTCGTCGCCCTCGCCACCGGTGAGGCGGTCATTGCCCGTGCCGCCATCCAGGACGTCGGCGCTGCGGCCGCCATCCAACCGGTCGTTGCCGGCGCCGCCGGCCATGCTGTCGTCGCCGTCACCACCGGTCATCTGATCGCGGCCGGCGCCGCCCTCGATGGTGTCTGCGCCGTGCTCGCCGAAGAGCCGGTCATCGCCGTCGTCGCCCTGCAGCAGGTCGTTGTCGGCGCCGCCATAGAGCGAATCATTCTCCGTGCCGCCGAGCATCGTCTCGTTGCCCT
>JAIYAI010000332.1 GCA_027489135.1 Acetobacteraceae bacterium | reverse complement strand
GGGCGCGGCCAGCAGCGGCGCGCCCAGCAGCAGACGGCGAGACAGGCTGGTCATGGCGCGTGGAAGACCAGGCTGCGGATCTCGATGCTCTCGCGGGGCGGCGCATCGGGCGGTGTGGTCGGGTCGTCGAAGGCGGTATGCGGGACGAACCGCGCGCGGCCGTCCTCCGCGCTGTCGTAGCACTTGATCAGCAGCGCCTCGTCCGGGCGCAGATGCGGCACGTAGTACCATCGATGGTCGGGCCGGTACCGGACGCTGTAGGTCTCACCGACGCGGTTCGGATAGATGAGATCCGTCGGCACGTAGTCTTCGAAGGGGACGGAGCGCGCATCGGCGAAGGCGAGCGGATGGTCGTAGGCGGGCACGCCGATCGGCCGCCACAGGTTGATCACCTGCACGCGCCCCTTCAGCAGTTCCTCCGCCTCGTCCGGCAGGAGGTCGCGCACGCGCTGCGGGCCGGATCGCGCCGTGTGGTCGACGTGCACGCGCGTCGCGGGCTGGCGCGGACCGCCATCGCGCAGATCGGCAAGGCTGGGCACGCGGCGGCGCAGCGTGTGGTCGAAGATAAAGACGCGATCGGCACCGGTCGCCCGCGCGATAAGGGCGGCAGCCTCCGGATAGTAGATGTCGCGGATCGCGGCCTCGTCCGAAAACTCTGCCAGCGCGGAGCGATGCTGCACGACGCCGAAGCCCTGCACGTCCAACGCAGGCGGTAGGGGCAGGGCACGAGCATTCCGGATGGCGACGCGGCGGGGGTCCGGAATGACCGTGCTGCGCGGCTCACCGGGCGGGGGTTCATGGGCGTAGGTGCGGAGGCGCGCCGCGGTCGGGGCAAGGTAGGCGAGTTCCGCGACGACGTCGGGCAGGCCGCGCGCGGTGTTGTTGAGGGTGGCGCTCATGAAGGTCTCTCCGTGCCGCTCGAGAGCCGTGATCGATGGACCTCTGATACACACTTAAAGTCTATGGATCAACTATAGATTCTAGATTTCCACGCGCTCGGAATGCAAATATCGGACTCGCCATCCCGATCGCCCGGAGGTCCTACGGTGGTGCAGCGCCGGCACCATTCCATCCTCCATATACGCGCAAGACGGGCGGAATTCCTCGTATTCATGGGCCTCCGCGCCTCATCTGAGCACATGGTCAGCAGATCATATTATTTTCCCTATCGACTCACTAGGAATTTTGTGCACCATGCAGGCATGAACCCGGCTGTCGCCAATCCCGGATATTGCACGTCTCTGATCTGTGTATTCCGAACGATCGCTGCGCAGACGTCGTCGAACCCGCAGCCGCGCCAGGCGGGGCCCGCACAGGAGGATAGGACATGACAGACGTCCATCGCTGCGTCGTCATCGTCGGCGGCGGCTTTGCCGGGACGACAGCCGCCATTCGCCTGCTCGCATCCGCGGCTCCGCCGCTGCGCATCCTCCTCGTCGAGCCGCGGCTCGAAGTCGGTCGCGGGCTTGCCTACGCCACGCCCGAAGCCGAGCACTACGTCAACGGACCAGCCAAAGCCTTCAGCATCTTTCCCGAGCGTCCAACCCATTTCGCGGACTGGCTCGCTGCGCATGACGGACGCTGGGGATGGCACCGACCGGCGGGCACTGCGCCGGACCTCGCCTTCGTCCCACGCTGGCTCTTCGGCACCTATGTTCGCGCAACGCTCGAGGCAACCTTGGCCCGGACCCGCCGCGGCATCCACTTCGAGCATATCCTGGACACCGTCACGGACCTGGAGGCCACCGCGACGGGGCTGCAGATCCGGCTGGCGAATGCCCCGGAGCTGGCCGCGGACCACGTGATCCTGGCCCTCGGCGCGCCGCAGTCACGCCCCGCGATCGACGGTATCGACGCCCTCGCCGAGCATCCCGCCTGGATCGCAGATCCCTGGAATATCGATCGATACGCCGTGCTGCGTGGTGCAGGCCGCGTCGCGATCATCGGGGCAGGCCTCACCGCGCTCGACGCCGTCGTCAGTGCCGAACGCCAGGGCTTCCGGGGCGAGTACGTCATGGTCTCGCGCCATGGTCTGGGGGTACATGAGCGCCACGACGTGACGGCAGAAGAGAGTCCCTTCAGCGACGGCCCACTGCCGACCACCGCACTTGGCCTGCATCGCGCCGTCGTCGCAAGGCTGCGTCGCCTGCGGGCCGACGGCGGCGACTGGCAACGCCTCGTCCTCGCCGTGCGCCAGCACGTGCCTGCACTCTGGGATGCTGCGCCGCAGGCAGAGAAGGCACGCTTCCTCCGCCATCTAAGACGCTTCTGGGACGTCTCGCTCCATCGAGCTCCTCCGCCCTCCGCCGCCCTGCGCGACCGCCTTCTCGCCGAGGGACGCCTGCGGATCCTCGGGGGGCGGGTGAACGCGCTGGCGGCACGAAACGATGGGGGGCTCGACGCGACCATCGTTCCGCGCGGCAGGGGCGCATCCTGGGTCCTACCGGCGCAGGCGGTCGTGAACGCCACGGGTCCCGATCTCGACTGGCGCCGCAACGCTCCGCCGCTGGTGGAGAACCTGCTGCGCCGCGGTCTCGCGGTTCCAGGTCCGCTCGGCATCGGCCTCGGCGCCGCTGCAACAGGCGCGCTGATCGGCGCCGACGGAATCACGTCCTGCCGGCTCAGCGCCATCGGCCCAGCGCTGCGCGGCGGGCGATGGGAGAGCACCACCCTGCCCGAGATCGCCGTCTCCGCCGCGGCCCTCGCGGAGCGTCTCAGCCGCTCGGCCCAACCGGCAGCGAGCGCCGCATGAGCACGCACGGCCTGAAACTCGGACTCTTCGCGCAGGAGACCGGGCACCATGTCGGCGCCTGGCGCCATCCGGACGCCACCGTCGACGACGGCACCAACTTCGAGCGCTTCCGCCACCTCGCACAGGTAGCGGAACAGGCAGCGCTGCACTTCGTCTTCCTCGCCGACACCATCGCCGTCCGCAGCGACGATCCGGAGGCCTATGGCCGCACCGCCCGCGCCACGGTGTTCGAACCGCTGACACTCCTTGCGGCGCTTTCGGCTACGAGACAGCGGATCGGCCTGATCGCCACCGCGTCCACCACCTACAACGAGCCCTGACCCTCCCCCCTGCCTGGGATCCACCTGTGATGAGAGAGTTGGCCTTCTTGGAAGGAGGCAGGGATGCCGAG
>JAIYAI010000183.1 GCA_027489135.1 Acetobacteraceae bacterium | reverse complement strand
CGGCGCATGGCGGCGGGTTCCTGCCGACCTATCCGGACCGGTCGGACAATGTCTGCCGGGTCAATGCCGCGGGCTGCGACGCCAACATCGTGCTGAAGAAGAAGCCGTCCGAGTACCTGAAGGACATCTGGCACGACAGCCTGGTCTTCACGCCGGAGGCGATCCGCGCGCTGCAGGTCCGCGTCGGCGCGGACCGGATCGTGCTCGGCAGCGACTATCCCTTCCCGTGGCAGATGGCCCCGGTGGACCACATCTTCGCCTGCGACAGCCTGACCGACGAGCAGAAGCGCGGCGTGCTCGGGGAGAATGCGGCGAAGCTGCTGAACATCCCGCTGTAGCGCCTGATCCGCCGGGGCGGGATCGCCGCGGCGGTGAATCGGCCGCTCCATGCGTTTCCCCCTTCCGCCGGGACCCGAGGCGCGCGAGCCTTGCGTCCCTGACGAGGGAGAGGGGACCGACCATGACCATCCGATTCTGCGGCTGCTGCCTGATGCCGGCCGATGCCGTGCGCGGCGCGGTCGCGCCCGGCCCGTCCCGCGCGCCGATCATGATCGGCGGCCGCCGGGTGAAGACCATCGACACCCACGCGCATTGCCATTTCGAGGCCGTGGCCGCGCAGCTCGGCCCCGATGCCGGCATTCCGCCCGCCAATGTGCGTGGCGCCGACGAGACCATCATCCGCCTCGACCAGCGCCTGGCCGCCATGGACCAGCAGAAGGTCGACATGGAGGTGCTGTCGGTGAATCCCTACTGGTACGGCAAGCCGGTCGACCTCGCGCGGGAGATGGTGCGCATCACCAATGCGGAGATGGCCGATTTCTGCGCGAAGCACGCCGACCGCTTCGCCGGCTTCGCCGGGCTGACCCTGCAGGCGCCGGAGATCGCGGTCGCCGAGCTGGAACTGGCCATGAAGCACCAGGGGCTGAAGGGCGCGGCGATCGGCGGCAACGTCGCCGGCGTCGACTTCGCCGACCCGAAATTCCATCCCGTCTGGGCGAAGGCGGAGGAGCTGGGGGCGACGCTCTTCATCCATCCGCAAGGCACGCCGCAGCTCAATGCGCGCCTCGCCGGCAATGGCTGGCTGGCCAACACCATCGGCAATCCGCTGGATACCACGATCGCCCTGATCAAGCTGATCCTGGAAGGCACGCTGGACCGCTTCCCGAAGCTGAAGGTGCTGGCGGCGCATGGCGGCGGGTATCTGCCCAGCTACGCCGACCGCATGGACCATGCCTGCATGGTCAACCCGAACGAGTGCAACCCGGCGATCACGCTGAAGAAGCGCCCGAGCGAGTACATGCGCGACATCTGGATCGACAGCCTGGTCTTCAGCGACGAGGCGATCCGCCATCTCAAGGCGGTCTGCGGCAGCGACAAGATCGTGCTCGGCAGCGACTATCCCTTTCCGTGGCAGATGGCGCCGGTGGACCACATCCTCGGCTGCACCAGCCTGACCGACGACGAGAAGATCGCGGTTCTGGAAGGCACGGCGGCGAAGCTGCTGAACATTCCTGTCTGATCCACCGGCTCCGGTCTTTCGGAATTGGTAAGGCATCGGTGCCATAACGGCACCGGTGACCGACAGGACGTCGTGCCCCCATGCCCACCACGCTCCAGCTCAACCTCAGCACCGCGATGCAGACCTGGCTCACCCAGGGCGGCAGCGGCAACGGCGTCTCGGCCTATGCCATCCTGTACGGCAAGACGTCGGCAGGCGGCACGGAATCGCTGCTGACCTACCAGACGCTCGTGCAGGACGGCGTGGTGCAGGGTGGCGGCCAGGTCGCGCTGGACCTGACCACGGCCACCCAGCCCAACCTGTTCAGCGGCAAGGCCTACATCATCATCCAGAGCGTCGGCGGGACCGTCGCGGCGATCGATCCCGCGACGCTCGCCCAGTCCGCCATCAACTGGACCAACGCCGCGGCACAGGACTTCCGCTACGACAGCATCGAGGTCAGCCTGACCGGCACGGCGGGCGATGCCGCGAACCTCACCGAGATCGAGGGCTACGGCATCAACATGACGCTGGCGGCCTCGACAGGCAGCCGCGGCACCTCGGTCCCGGCGGCCACCCTGATCACCGATCTCGGCGCCGCCGCGACCCAGACGGTCACCGGCAAGCCGGCCATCACCACCTTCACCGAGGGCGGCCTTTCGGGCCAGCCGCGCCTCGTCGTCTCGCCGACCGTCGCCGTGGTGCCGGGCAACGACTACCCGCTCTACACGCCGGATGACTGGGCCGACTACATCGAGGCGCTGAAGACCCCGGCGACGCCGATCGTGGTCAACGGCTACTTCAACGGCGCGCCGGACCAGGATGCGGGCGGCCCGATCTACTGGCGGAACGGCGGATTCTTCAGCTACACGATGGAGTGGCGCGAGGGCACCGGCGCCTTCTGGCTGACCCCCACCGCCGGCAGCCAGATCCGCGGCGCCATCAAGCTGACGCCGGACGACCTGGCGAACAGCATCTATTCCAGCCTCGGCTCGGTCGAGCTGTACACCGCCATCGGCGGCAGCACGCCCGTCGAGATCTACCCCGGCGTCACCAGCATGAACGTGGGCGCGAACAACGCCTGGGGGAAGGTGCTGCAGCAGCTCACGGTCGGGCTGACGGCCGGCTTCTTCCAATCGACCGGCGCCTCCGCCAATGCCGCGATCACGGACGCCATCGACCTCAACAAGAACTACAACTGGGATCCGTCCTACGCCTTCGGGACGGACACCACCTCCTCCCTCGCGCCGTCGGTGACGACGCGCTGGGACCCCTACGCCCACACCCTGTTCCCGGTCTCCAACGCCTACGGCACGCAGTACGGCGACGCGCTGACCGCAGCCTTTGCCCAGGGCACGCCGCTGCTGCCCACCTATGCCAACGGCGCCAACGTCACGACGCTGACCGCGACGCTCTACGCGGACAGCGAGACCTCGCCGCCCGGCAGCTTCACCCAGCCCGTGATCTACAACCACGTCGTCGGCACTGGGCCGGGCGGGCAATACGCGCCGGCGATCTGGCAGCTCAACAACCCGTCCAACATCACGGTGAACTTCAACCCGGGCGACAGCGCGGCGCAGTCGCTGGTGCTGCGCGACGACGTGCAGATCTCGATCCGCATCCTCACGGGCTATTCCGGCACCACGCCGCAATGGCAGGAACTCGCCCTGGGCGGCAACGGCGTCACGCCCTGGCAGACCTGGACCTTCGGCTACACCAACGGCCAGTTCACGCTGACGGGCAATGGCGGGCAGGGGCAGACCTCGCAGAGCCTCGTGCTCACCGGCCTGCCGATGGCGGACAGCGGCACCGGCTGGTACCAGATCGTCGTCGCCAGGAATGGCTTCGAGAAGACCTACAACCTCTACACCACGACCTACGTCCCGACCGGCCAGGCGATCCCGGCCTTCCGGAACTTCACCAATGACGGCGCGCTCTTCGGCGTGGACGGGCTGGCGACGCTGACGCCGGGCGCGACGGTCGACAACGGCAACGGGCTGCTGACCTTCTCGGTCGCCGTCACCGGCGTGCAGCCCACGCTCGACCTCGCGCTGATGCAGGCCAATACCAGCCAGGCCTACCTCAACGCGCAGACGACCAACACGGCGCCGGTCGCCGGCACGCTGCAGGGCGGGGTGTTCACCGCGCTGGCAGGGCAGACCGCGGCGATCACGGATACGAACGGCAACGGCGTGCCGCTTTCCGTCGCCAGCAAGTCGGGCCTGCTGGCCTTCGGATGGACCGGGCTGAACGACGCGCCGGACACCGCCACCTGGATCGAAACGGCCACCAACCTGATCCCGGGCCTCTCGGTGGGCGTGGTCTCCGTCACCGGGGGGACAGGCCTGCCGTCGATCTCGCCGCTCACCGCCAAGGCGGACCTGCTCGGCGAATGGCAGACCGCGGCGACGCAGCAGCTTGGCAACGGCACCTATACCGTGACCATGTCGGCCTATGCCGCCAAGGGCAACAACCCGAGCCAGCCGGCGACGGACGTGCCGCTCACCAAGGCGAGCGCCCCGCTGACCGTGACCGTGTCGCTCGACACGCTCGCGCTGCAGGTCGCGGGGCAGGGCGATGCGCTCATGCTGCAGGCCGATGCCAGCGGCACGCATGGCAACTGGGTCCATTTCGCCGCCGGCACCACCGGGCTGAAGGCCGGCGTCTCCCTCGCGCTCTATGCGACGAACGCGGCGGGGCAGCCGGTCGGGCCGGACGGCCAGCTGGTCTCGAGCATCACCGATGCCATCCTCGGCTGGGTCGGCAATGTCGGCGCCGACAGCGGGGCGAACCTGCTGAGCGGGACGCAGAGCGTCTACCTGCCGGCCGGCCGGGAACTTCGCATCGCGCTGCTGCAGGACGGCGCCGCCACGCCCACCCCGGTGACGGCGACGGTGGTGGACAATGGCAACGGCACCTTCACCGTCGCGGCCGGGGAGATCAGCCTGCAGGCGAAGGTGGAGAACACGCTGTCGGCGGCGGCGGAGATGGCGGCGCCGCAGCGCATCTTCGACCTGCCGGTGCTCTACCTGGAACACGGCCAGGGCCTGTCGGTCGAGGTCGTCGGCAGCGCGCACAACACCAACACCCTCGGCTTCGCGCGCTTCGACCTCGACCAGGCGACCGGCGCGCTGAGTATCGGGGGGCATGCCGCGGACGGCAGCGCGGCCTTCCTCGCCGCCGTGCGGGCGGCGCTGGACCCGGGCTACAGCGTCACGACCGGCGGCGGCGACTTCAGGGACACCAGGACCTGGTCGGTCGGCGGCACGGATGGCTTCTACGCCCCGGTGCTGATCACGCAGTCCGGCGAGATCTTCGTCCCCGGCACGGGCAATTCCGATGGCCACGCGTATATCCGCACCTTCGGCGAGAACACCTTCGGCTTCGAGGATGTCGCTGCCGCGCAGGGCTCGGACTTCGACTGCAACGACATGGTGATGCGGCTCGACCCGCTGCTCTGACCCGTCAGCCCGGCGGCGGCGGCCAGGATTCCCCGCGCGCTGCCGCCCGCCACACCGCGCCGAGCCAGAGATCCCAGGCCGGCGGGTGGAAGGGCAGGGCGCCGGCATTGGGGAAGGGCGTCAACTCCCCGACGCGCAGCCCGTCCGGCGTGTCGTAGAGGTCGACGCGCAGGAAGTCCGTGCCGCGGGCGAGGCGCTCGGCCAGCACCACCATGGCGCGCACCGTCGCCGGCGGCGGCGGGTCGATTGGCTCGGCCGGCGTGTTGTTGACGTGCACCGGCAGCGGGTTGCCGTCCCGGTCGCAGTTCGACTCGAGGTCCAGCCCGCCCCGCGTGCCATGCGTGCGCAGGACGCCGAGCCGCCCGCCGAAGGTGAAGCAGCGATGGTTGCGTGGTCCGTCCTCCCCCGGCGGTGCCGGCAGCAGGGGTTCGGCCAGCAGGCGCGGCCGGATGCACCGGTACGCCCATTCGCGGGAGCGGTCGTAGAAGCTGTTGCGCAGCCACCACTCCGCCAGCGCCACGACGTAGTCGCGGTCCACCGCGCTGCGGGCCCGCACCACGTGCAGCCAGCCCGAGGCGTGGTTCGGTTTGAGGATGAAGGCCTCCGGCAGGCGGTCCCAGTCCCGCGCCAGCCCCGCGTGGCTATCCCATGTGCCGAGTAGCGGGACACAGAGATCCTGACCCGTCCGCTCCTGCACGACGCGGCGCAACTCGCACTTGTCGGACACCCGTGCGTGCAGCGGGTCGCGGCGCAGGATCAGGCTGTGCAGCACGTGCTCGTTGAAGCTGCGCGGGCGGAGCGGATTGGGCCAGTGGCCGATCTCCTGCCGATGTCGCCGGCAATGCGTCCACGCCTCGGCGAGCGGCCGCAGCGGCCATCTCCCGGCGAGGTATCTGACGCGGGCCGTCATGCAGCGTGGGTCTCGGGCCCGACCGGGACGCTGGGGGGCGGGGGGAAGGGGGCACCGCGCTGCCCAGCGCGCCAAACCGCGCCGAGCCAGGCGTCGAAGGTCGGCGGATGGAAGGGATGGGCACCGGCGTAGGGGAACGGTGTCAACTCGCTGACCCGCAGATCCCCGTCGACGGCATAGAGATCGACCCGCAGGAACGGCGTCCCCGCCGCGAGACGCTCGGCGAGTCGTGTCAGGCCTTGCAGAAGGGCCGGCGATGGCGGCGCGATCCGGCCGGGCGGCGGGTCGGACTTCGCCATCGGCAGTTCCCGGCCAGACGCGTCGCAGGTCACCTCGATCTCCTGGCCCGCGCGCAGGCCGCGCACGCGCAGCAGCGCCATCTGGCCGCCAAAGACGAAGCAGCGGTGGTTGCGCGGCACGTCCTCGCCCGGCGGCGCCGGCAGCAACGGTTCCGCCAGCAGGCGGGGGCGGATGTCGCGATAGGCCCATTCGCGGGAGCGCGCGTAGAAGCTGTTCTCCAGCCACCACGCCGCCAGGGCGACGACATAGTCGCGGTCCGCCGCCGCGCGGTCCCGCACCACATGGTACCAGCCGGAGGCATGGTTGGGCTTGAGGATGAAGGCGTCCGGCAGAGCGTCCCAGGCACGCGCCAGGCCCGCGGCATCGTCCCAGACGCCGAGCAGCGGGACGCAGAGATCCTCCCCCATCCGCTCCTGCACCACCGCGCGCAGCGCGTGCTTGTCGGAGACGCGGGCATGCAGCGGGTCGCGGCGGAAGATCAGGCTATGCAGCACGTGCTCGTTGAAGCGACGTGGCCGGATCGGGTTGGGCCAGTGGCCGACCACCTGCCGGTGGCGCCGGCAATGGACCCAGGCATCGAGGAGAGGCCGCATCAGCGGCGCCTCGCGCGCCCGGGTCCATGCCGATTCGATCATCCCACCGGCAAGTTAGCCCTCCAGGCGGATCGGCGTCAGGTCCTGGTACCAGGACTGCGCCTGCACGAAGCCCTTCACCCGCCGGCCGATGCCGCGCGGGTTCACGTCGTGCACCACCCAGAGCCACATCGCCTGGTCGACCAGGTAGGCGTGCAACTCCGCCAGCACCTTCGCCTGCTCCGCCGCGTCGAAGGTGGCGCGCGCCTTCAGCGCCAGCGCGTCCGCCTGCGGGTCGCGGTAGTTGCCCCAGTTGAAGCCGCCAGGGCGCCGCCCCGTGCTCTGCGCCGGGCCGAGCAGGCCGATATCCGGATCCCAGAAGGCCCAGGAGTTGTTGATGCCGTGCGCGCCCTTGTTCTCGGGCCCGTCGGCGCCGGCGCGGCGGCGGGCGCGCAGCGCTTCCCAGTCCATCACGTCGAACTCGGTCTCGATGCCGACGGCGCGGAGGTTCTGCTGGATCACCTCGTTCATCGGCAGGGGCTGCATCTGGCCCGATCCGCTGGGCGAGATGATCAGCTTGATCTTCACCGGGTTGCGCGGGCCGAATCCGGCCTCCGCCAGCAGGCGGCGTGCCTGGTCGGGGTCATGGCCGATCTTGAACGTCGGGGTGCCGAACCAGGGATGGCCCTCGGTCACCATGCCCTTGGCGGGGACGGCCATGCCGTTCAGGAGCTTGACGATGCTGTCGCGGTCGAGGGCGAGGTTCGCGGCCTTGCGGACGCGCACGTCCTTGAACGGCGAGTCGTCCAGGAAGCTCAGGTGGTAGCACCAGATATGCGGATAGACGTTGGTCACCACCTGGCCGCCGGCGCCGCGGATGCGCGGCGCCGCGTCCGGCGGCGGGGCCTCGACGAAATCGACCTGGCCGGAGAGCAGCGCCGCGGTGCGGGTCAGCGGATCCGGCATCGGGATCAGCGACAGGCGCTCATGCTTCGGGATGCGCGTCGGGTCCCAGTAGTTCGGGTTGCGCACGGCTTCCAGGCGCTCGCGCGGCACGATGCGCTCGGCCATGTAGGGGCCGGTGCCGGAGGGGCGCTCGGCGAAGCGTTCCCAGTTCCGGCCGACCTCCTCCCACCGGGCGGGGGAGGAGTAGAAGACGTTGACCAGGTTCCAGGGCAGCATCGCGTCCGGGGTGCGGGTCTCGATCTCGATGGTGCGGGGGTCCTTGACCCGCCAGCGCGCGATGTTGCCGGTGTAGAGGCTGCCCTGCGCGGCCTGCTGGCGGTCGAATTGCGGCGCGTCGCGGTCGATCAGCTTGGCGAGGTTCCAGGCGACGCTGTCGGCGGTGAAGGCGCTGCCGTCGTGGAAGCGGACGCCCTGCCGCAGGACGAAGGTCCAGACCTTGGTGTCGGCCGGATCGACGGACCAGGATTCGGCCAGCGCCGGGCGCAGCACGGCAGGGGTGTCGGCCTTGGTCAGGTCCCAGGCGATCAGCGGGTCGTAGAGGGTGATGCCGAGGAAGCGGTTGCCCTCCGCCCCCTGGCTGGGCTGGCCGGTGGTGAGCGGGATGTCGGCGACGGTCATGGCGACGCGCAGCGTGTCGCGCGCGGACTGGGCGTGGGCGTGGGGGACGGCGAAGGGCGCGGCAGCGAGGGCGGCGCCCCCGAGCAGCAGGTCGCGACGGTGCATGCGGAACTCCCGGCATCTGGGCCTTGCGGCCGGCGTTCTTCCCCTCACCCGGGCGTGACCATGGCGGGGGCGGCCCGAGGGTGCAAGGCGGGGCTTGAGGGGAGGGGACGGGGCCGCTACCCTCGTCCTCGCCGCGGGCGTAGTTCAGAGGTAGAACGTCAGCTTCCCAAGCTGAATGTCGGGGGTTCGATTCCCCCCGCCCGCTCCAATCTTTGCAGCGACTTAGCTCTTAGTCGCCAAACTGGGACACAAGCACCCTAGGCGCCGGGGACACAAGGGGGACACCGCGGGCCTTTAGCGCCCAATCCTGCCCCCAACGCCGTAGCCGCAGCGCCTGCTAACCTTCCGAGATCCGCCGCCGCTGTGCGCGAGCACGAGGCCGCGTCCGGGACCGCGAGCCTGCCGGCGCTCCGCCGCCGCTGTGCGCGAGCACGAGGCCGCGTCCGAGACCGCGAGCCTGCCGGCGCTCCGCCGCTGCGCGCGAGCACGAGGCCGCGTCCGG
>JAIYAI010000657.1 GCA_027489135.1 Acetobacteraceae bacterium | reverse complement strand
TCGTCGCTCTGCGCCGAGCGATCGTGCACGGCCAGCAGGGTCCGTGTCAACGGATCCTCCGGGATGGAGCCGAAGGGGAGCGAACTGGCCATGACCCAGGGCCGCGCCGCATCATCGGATTGGATCAGGAAAAGCGTGCCGACCTCCTCGCCGAGATGCCGGAGCCGGTCGTGGAAGGCGCGACGATCGGCCTCCGGTGCATCCGGACGGCCCGCGGGATCATGGGCCAGGGCCTGCAACATGGGCTTGAGCCGCTCGATCTGCTCGCCCAGCGCGACGGCGAGCGTCGTGGCGAGCTGCTCGCGCGATCGCTGGACTTGCATCTCCGCACGATTGACGGCGCGGCCAATGCCCCAGGCTCCGGCGGCGAGCACGGGCAGGACGACCAGTGCGACGAGGCCGATCAGGTAGGCCCGCAGGCCGAAAGGGGCATACCGGACCAGACGGCGTAGCCCGGGGGCAGGGATGGCGGTCAATCCGATCACGGCGTCTTGAGTCTTTACCAATCCCGTCACCGTCCGCGTATCCGGGGAACTACGCACGCGCTTTCACGAACTTGCGAGCCAATCGCAGCCATGCGCTTAGTTCGTTCATGGCACAGAGCATCGACCCTTCGGATCGTCCCGCCTGCCGCCCGGGCCAACCCTGCCGGATGGTGGGTTTGCGCGTGCTGGTTGTCGACGATGATGCCGCCCGCCTCATGCGGAAGTCGCGCGCGCTGGCTCGGCACGGGTTCCGCGTCCTCACCGCCGCCGACCCGGGCGTCGCCGTCGCCACGCTGCGCACCGGGGTGGTGTGCGACATCGTGGTGGTGGAACTGGAGCGGGGTGCCCGGGCGGCGGTCGGGACGATCAATGCGCTCCGCGGTTTGCGGGCGTGGCTGCCTGCGGTGATCGTCGGCAGCGCCGCGCCGCCGGAGGGCGCGCGCCTCGTCGACCCATATGTGAAGACGAAATGGCTCCCCCAAGCCGACGAACCGTCAGCCCTGTTCCGCGCCATCCTGGACGCGAGCTGTCCGGGACATAAGCCCGAGTACTGCCCGTTCGCGCGGCAGGCCGGGCCGGTGCGGCACTCCACCGACCCGCATGGAGCGGCGTGCGACGATTGGATGGCCGCGGCGTCGGGGCGCCACCTGGCGGCCCGCATGATCCAACCCTCCGCCGCCTGAAGGCCCGCGCGCCGCGCGGGGCTCGGACGGCCCCGCGGTCGGCGGATGCGGCGGCGCACTGCCGCCGGGCCGCTCAGGCCCGGGCAGCCGCCACCCGGGCCGCGGCGATCTCGCCCCCACCCTCGCTGCCAGGCCCCGGCGCCGGGGCCAGCGCCGTCTCCAGCGCGCGACGCAGGGTCGCAAGCCGGCGCTCGTTCTCCACCTTCAGGCCGAAGACGTCCTTCACGTAGAAGACGTCGACCGCGCGCACGCCATAGGTGGTGATGTGGGCGGAGGCGATCTGCAGCCCCTCCGCACTGATCGCCGCCGTCACGTCGTGCAGCAGGCCGGGCCGGTCGCGCCCGTTCACCTCGATCACGGTGTGGGTATTGGAGGCGTGGTTGTCGAAGACCGCGCGGGGCGGCACGGTCACGGCCCGCAGGCGCGCCGGTTCGCGGCGGACCTTGCGGATCTCCTCCGCCAGCCGCAGCCGGCCCGACAGCGCCTGCTCGATCAGCACGGCGAGGCGCGCCAGGCGGTGCGGCGCATCGAAGGCGGCGCCGGTCACGTCTTGCACCCAGAAGGTGTCGAGCGCCATGCCGTTGGTCAGCGTATGGATGCGCGCATCGACAATGGAAGCGCCCGCGACGGCGAGCGCGCCGGCGATGCGGCTGAACAACCCCGGGTGGTCCGCGGCATAGACCGTCACCTCGGTCACGGCGCGGGCCTCCAGGACACGGGTGCGGACCGTGAGCGGCGCCTTGGTCTGCTCGGCCTCCCGGATCAGCGCGGCGTGGCGGGCATGGGTCTCGGCATCAAAGGAGAGCCAGTAGCCGGGATAGCCGAGGTCGAGGAACTTGCGCCGGTCATCGTCCGGCCAGCCGATCAGCATGGCGGCGGCAGCGTCGCGGGCGCGGGCGACGCGCACGTCGCGTTCCGGCACGGAGAGGCCACCGGCCAGCACCTCGGCCACGCGCCAGTAGACCTCGCGCAGCAGGGTCGCCTTCCAGCCGTTCCAGACCTTGGGGCCGACGCCGCGCATGTCGGCCACCGTCAGCACCAGCAGCAGGCGGAGACGTTCGGGGGACTGCACCAGGTCGGCGATGTCGAGGATGGTCTTCGGATCCTCGATGTCGCGCTTGAAGGCGGTCTGGCTCAGCAGCAGGTGGTGCAGCACGAGCCACGAGACGGTCTCCGTCTCCTCCGGCGTCAGGCCGAGCTTGGGGCAGAGTTCCTGCGCGATGCGGGCGCCGAGTTCCGAATGGTCGCCGCCGCGGCCCTTGGCGATGTCGTGCAGCATGGCCGCGACGTAGAGCGCCCGGCGCGACTGTACATGCGGGATGATCTCGCTCGCCACCGGCGCCACTTCCGCCAGCGCGCCGTTTTCCAGCTGCTGGAGGACGCCGATGACCTCGATGGTGTGCTCGTCCACCGTGAACACGTGGTAGGTGTCGAACTGCATCAGCCCGACGATGCGCGCCCAGTCCGGCACGAAGCGGGAGAGGAAGCCCGTCTCGTTCATCAGGCGCAGCCAGACCGCCGCGTCGCGCCCGGTCAACAGGTCGAGGAAAAGGGTGTTCGCCTCCTCGTCGCCGCGCAGCCGCGTGGCGTGGTTGGCGTGGCGGGTCAGGGCGCGGACGGCGAGGGGGTGGATCTCCAGCTTGCGGTCGCGCGCCGCGGTCAGGATCCGCAGCATCAGGATCGGCTCGCGCGTGAAGTCGCGGTTCGGCGGCGCGGCGACCAGCTTACCGTCGGCGAAGGCGAGCCCGGCCGCGGCCAACGCCTTGTCGCCCTCCCGCCGTTGGGCGGGCGGGCCGAGCGCCGCGCGCTCGATCGCCGGTTCCAGCACCCGGGTCAGGCGGAGCACGTCGCGCACCGTGAGGAACAGGTGCTTCATGAAGCGCTCGACGCCGTTCTGCCGTCCGTGCGGCGTGTAGCCCATGCGGGCGCCAACGACCGGCTGGAAGTCGAAGGTCAGGCGCTCCTCGGCGCGGCCGGCGACGTAGTGGAGGTGGAAGCGGACGGTCCAGAGGAAGTTCCAGGCGCGGCGGATGGCGCGCGCCTCGTGCTCGGTCAGCAGGCCGCCGCCAGGGCTGTCGGGGCCGACCAGTTCCGGCATGCGCTGCGTGCCGAAGGCGTAGCGGGCGAGCCAGTAGAGGGTCTGCAGGTCGCGGAGGCCGCCGCGGCCTTCCTTGATGTGCGGCTCCACAAGGTAGGGGCTGTCGCCGTAGCGGTGGTGGCGGGTTCCGCGTTCCAGCCGCTTGGCGGTCAGGAAAGGGCCGAGGCCGCGGGTGAGCCGGGCCTTGGTGAAGGCCTCGGTGAAGCGGTCGAAGAGGGCGCGTTCGCCCTGCAGGAAGCGGGCATCGACCAGCGCGGTCAGCACCGTGGTGTCGCCCTCGGCCTCCGTCATGCAGTCCTTCACGGACCGTGTGGCGTGGCCGACCTTCAGCCCGAGGTCCCAGAGCAGGTAGAGCACGAACTCCACCGTCCGCTCGGCACGTGGGCCGGGCGTGCCGTCCGTCAGGAACAGCAGGTCGATGTCGGAATAGGGTGCTAGGACGCCGCGGCCGTAGCCGCCGGTAGCGACCAGGGCGAAGGCCGGTTCCGCCATCTCGCCAGGGCTGCGGGCCGGCACCATGGCCAAGGCGTAGGCATGGATCGCCTGGACCAGCCCGTCCGTCAGAGCCGCCAGCCAGCGCGCGGCGGCGAGGCCGGAAATCTCCTGCGCCTCGAAGGCGTCCTGGACGCGGCCCTGGATACGGCCGAGCTGGCGGCGCAGCAGATCGAGGCCCTGGTCACGGGCCATCGGCCCCATCGTCAGGTCTGCGATGAGATCGGGCACCACGGACGGCACGTCGGACAGGCCTGGATGCTCCACGCCTGGGGTGCGTGCCGGAAAGGCTGCCGCGCTGGTCATTCTCTCGACTCTAGCCCCTTCCGCGGCGCAGCAACAGCGGCATCGGCGAATTCTAGTCCGGTGATTCCACGGAGTCCGTGGCGCCCTCCGCCAGGGACTTGAGGCGATACAGGGCATCAAGCGCTTCGCGTGGCGAGAGCGAGTCGAGGTCAAGGGCGACGACTGCCGCGCGCAGCGCATCGCCCGCGCTGCCTGCGTTCGTGGGCGCGACCCGGCTCGCGCCTGGCGCGAACAGCGGCAGCTCGTCCGACAGGGGATCGAGGCCGC
>JAIYAI010000540.1 GCA_027489135.1 Acetobacteraceae bacterium | reverse complement strand
GATCATTGTCTAGCGCCGGTCAGTCCGCCTGCATCGCCCCGCCGATCGCGCTGACGAAGCGGCGCGCGGCGGGCGTGGGCACGACGAGGACGCTGCGACGGTCCGCCGGATCAGGCTTGCGCTCGACCAGGCCCTCGGCCTCGAGCACGTCCACCGCGCGGGTCACCGCGGGCTTCAGCAGGTCGAGCCTGGCCGCGATGCCGCGGATCGTGTGCGGCCCTGGCGTACAGGCGACCAGCAGCAGCGTGCCGAGCTGGCGCTGCGTCAGGTCGTGCGCCGTGTCCGTGCCGATCATGAAGGTCACGGCGCGGCGCAGCGTGTCGATCGCGGCGCTTTCGACCGAATCGGGGAAGTCGGCGGCCGGTTTCGTCGATTGTGCGGGGGACATGGCCATCAATCCGTGCATGCTGGTTCTCTCCTTGCGCCGACGCACCATGCATCGGCCTCGCTTCGTTCGATGGAGAGACAGCAAGCGCCGTGCCGAAACGGCTTCGGATGGCGCAAAAACGAAAGGGGCGCCGAAGAAACCCGGCGCTCCCGATCGACGTCCAACGTCAGGTTATGTCCACGTGCGCAATCCTCAACGAGAGGTGGCGACCGCGATGTAGTTCGCCAGTGAATCCTCGGAGACCCGGAACCACTGCGCCTGCTCCAGCCGGTAGGCATTCCAGTGGTCCCAGATCCTCTTGAATCGGGGATTCTGCTCGCCGATCTCGGCGTAGAGCTCCTGCGTCCCCTTGTAGGCCGCGTCCATGATCGGGCGGGCGTAGGGGCGCAGCTGGGCGCCGCCGGCGATCAGCCGCCGCATGGCCGGCGGGTTGATCATGTCGAAGCGGCCCATCACCCAATGCCAGCACTCGGCGCCGACCGCCTCCAGCACACCCTTGTAGTGGGCGGGCAGCGCATCGAACTGCCGGGCGTTGAACATCATGTCCGTGGACGGCGCAAACTCCCACCACCCCGGGTAGTAGTAGTACCTGGCGATGCGGTTGAACCCGAGCTTCTCGTCGTCGTAGGGACCGATGTACTCCGCGGCGTCGATCACGCCGCGCTCCAGCGCCGGGTAGATGTCGCCGGGGGCGAGTTGCTGCGCAACGACGCCGAGCTTCGTCATGACCATCCCGGCGATGCCGGCGATGCGCATCTTCAGGCCCTTCATGTCGTCGACCGTGCGGATCTCGCGGCGGAACCAGCCGCCCATCTGCGCCCCCGTATTCGCCGCGGGGATCGCGTGCACGCCCTGGTCGCGGTAGACGTCCTTGAGGATCTCCCGCCCCCCGGCGAGATGCAGCCAGGACCACATCTGCCGGCTGGACAGGCCGAAGGGCATCGCCGTGCCGAAGGCCAGCGCCGGGTCCTTGCCGTAGTAGAACAGCGACGGCGTGAAGCCGCACTCGACAGAGCCCTGGCCGATCGCGTCCATCACCTGCAGCGCCGGCACGATCTCGCCCGGGCCGAAGGGCACGAGTTCGAAGGCGCCGTCGGTCAGTTCCTTCACCCGGGCGCAATAGCGCTCATGCACGGCCCAGAGGGTGTCGACCGATTTCGGAAAGCTGCCCGGGCAGCGCCAGCGGATGCGCGGTTGGGCGGAGGCAAGAGCGGGCACGGCAAGCACGCCGGCCCCCGTCGCCGCGGCGACGAGTGATCTGCGGTCCATGGTATCCTCCCTGTCGCCCTCTGATGGGGCGCACGGGGACGATGGCAGAGTCCGGCCGCGCGATGCCACGGAATTTTCGGGGGCCGCGGGGCGGTGCTGCCCCGGCGGGTCAGGCCGTCTTCTGCTCCGCGATGCCGAGGTCCCGCACCATCGCCTCGCGCATCATGAACTTCTGCACCTTGCCGGTGACCGTCATCGGGAAAGCGTCGACGAAGCGGACGTAGCGGGGGATCTTGTAGTGCGCGATCTGGCCGCGGCAGAAGGCGCGGATCTCCTCCTCCTCCGCGGTCTCACCGGGCTTCAGGCGGACCCAGGCGCAGAGTTCCTCGCCCAGCCTCGTGTCGGGCACGCCGACCACCTGCACCTCCGCGACTTTCGGGTGGCGGAAGAGGAACTCTTCGACCTCGCGCGGGTAGATGTTCTCACCGCCACGGATGACGAGGTCCTTGATGCGGCCGACGATGTTGCAGTAGCCGGCCTCGTCGATCGTCGCGAGGTCGCCCGTACGCATCCAGCCCGCCCGGTCGATCGCCTCCGCCGTCCGCTCCGGATCGCCCCAATAGCCCTGCATCACGCAATAGCCGCGGGTGCAGAGTTCGCCGGAGGTGCCCGGCGGCACGACGCGCCCCTCGGCATCGACGATCTTCACCTCGACATGCGGGTGGACGCGGCCGACGGTGCCGATCTTTCGCTCCAGCGGATCGTCCACGGCGGACTGGAAGCTGACCGGCGATGTCTCCGTCATGCCGTAGGCGATGGTGACCTCGTGCATGTTCATCTCATGCAGGCAGCGCCGCATGATCTCGATCGGGCAGGGCGCGCCCGCCATCACGCCGGTGCGCAGCGAGGAGAGGTCGAAGCCGCCGAACTCCGGATGGGTCAGCATGGCGACGAACATGGTCGGCACGCCGTAGAGCGAGGTGCAGCGCTCCTCCGCCACCGCGCGCAGCGTCTCCAGCGGGTCGAAGCCCTCGGCCGGATAGACCATGGTGGCGCCATGCGTGGTGCAGGCCAGGTTGCCGATCACCATGCCGAAGCAGTGATAGAGCGGCACCGGGATGCAGACCCGGTCGGCCTCCGTGTAGCGCATGGTCCTGGCGCAGTAGTAGCCGTTGTTGAGGATGTTGTGGTGCGTCAGGGTCGCACCCTTCGGCGCCCCCGTGGTGCCGGAGGTGAACTGGATGTTCACCGGGTCGTCGAACTGCAGGGCTGGCTCGCCGGCCCGCAGCGCGGCGCGCGCCGCGTCGGTCCCGCCGAGCGCAGCGACCTCCGCGAAGGGGATGAAGCCGGGCGCCGAAGGTCCGCCGATCTGGATGACGTGCCGAAGCTGCGGCAGCTTCGCCGCGTGCAGGCGGCCCTCCCGCCGCAGGGCGAGTTCGGGCGCCAGCGCGTTGACCATCCCGACATAGTCCGAGGTCTTGTGCTGCGTCGCCGTGATCAGCGCGGCGCAACCGACCTTGTTCAGCGCGTACTCGACTTCCGAGAGACGATAGGCCGGGTTGATGTTGACCAGGATGATCCCGGCCAGCGCCGTGCCGTACTGCGCCAGCACCCATTCGGCGTTGTTGGGCGACCAGATGCCGACGCGCTCGCCGGGCGCGATGCCCAGCGCGAGCAGCCCGGCGCCGAAGGCCTCGGCCCGGTCGAGAAGCTCGCGATAGGTCCAGCGGACACCCTGGTGGCGGACCACCAGCGCCGGACGGTCCGGGAAGCGGGCGACGGTGGCGCGCAGGTTGGCGCCGATGGTCTCGCCGAGCAGCGGCTCGTCGGAGGCACCATGGACATAGGAGCGGGTCAGGGGTGTGTGCATCGGTAAGGCCTCCCGACCCGCGTCTTAGCGCGGACAGCCCCCGCCACGCACCTGTCGCGAGCGTCGTCCCCCGCCAGCGACCCAGCCATGCCCTGCCGCATCTTTCCGACCCGGCCGCACTGCATTACCCCCTGCGCCTAACCGACCGGGAACCCACACGCCATGAACCGCCGCCTTCTCCTCGGCACCGCCGCCGCCTCCGCGACCTTGGCGACCCCCGCCCTGGCGCAGAGCCTGCCGGAGGTGCGCTGGCGCCTCGCCTCCTCCTTCCCGCGCTCGCTCGACGTGCTCTACGGCACGGCCGAGCGCATCTGCGCCCGCGTCGCGGCACTGACCGAGAACCGCTTCCGCATCCAGCCGCACCAGGCCGGCGAAATCGTGCCCGCGCTGCAGGTGCTGGACGCGGTGCAGAACGGCACGATCGAGTGCGGCCACACCGCGCCCTACTACTACATCGGCAAGGACCCGACCTTCGCCTTCTTCACCGCCGTGCCCTTCGGGCTGAATGCGCGCATGAACACGGCCTGGATGACCCAGGGCGAGGGCAAGGCGCTCGGCGAGGAATTGTTCCGCGAATACGGCATCCGCAACCTGCCGGCCGGCGACACCGGCGCGCAGATGGGCGGCTGGTTCCGCAGCGAGGTAAGGTCGCTCGATGACCTGAAGGGTCTGAAGTTCCGCATCGCCGGCCTGGCGGGTCAGGTTTTCGCCAGGCTCGGCGCGGTGCCGACCCAGGTGGCAGCCGCCGATATCTATCCGTCGCTCGAGCGCGGGACCCTGGACGCCGTGGAGTTCGTGGGCCCGCATGACGACGAGAAGCTCGGCTTCGTACGCGTCGCCCGGTTCTACTACGCACCGGGCTTCTGGGAAGCCGGCGCCCGGCTGCACTTCATGTCCAACCAGCGCGCCTGGGACGCCCTGCCCCAGGCGTACCGGGAAGCGATCGAAACCGCCTGCGGCGAGGCCAATGCCGAGATGCTGGCGCGCTACGACACGCTCAACCCGCAGGCGCTGCGTCGCCTGATCGCCGCGGGTGCGCAGCTTCGCTTCTGGCCGCGCGAGATCCTTCAGGCCGCCTGGCGCGAATCCCACGCGCTCTATGAGGAGCTGTCGGCCCGCAACGAGAGGTTCAAGAAGGTCTGGACCAGCTACCGCGCCTTCCGCGACGAGGACTACCAGTGGTTCCGCGTCTCGGAGAACAGCTTCGATAACTTCGCTTTCGTCGCTGCGAGCCAGCAGCGCGGGAACTAGCCTGCGAGCCAGCAGCGCGGGAATTAGCCTGCGAACCAGCAGCGCGGGACCTGAAGCGCTGGGCCGCTCCCTCCCCCGCCCGCGGGGAGGGAGCGCCTACACCGTGAAATCCACCATCCCGGTGCGCGCGGTCATGGTGTGGCTCATGATGTCGAAGCTCGACGACATCACGCGATAGGTCTCCGACAGCTCGCGACCGCGGCGCTCGTTCGCCTGCTGCGACATCTGGTTCCGCATCTCCGTGTTCTGGCTGGCGGCGGAGACAACGGCCCTCATCGTGTTGGGCAGGTAGCTGAGCCCGATGGTCATGGCGGCTTTTCCATGCGGTATCGCGCGGCGCGCATCCGCCCCGTTCTCCGCCATCATGGTTGCGATCCGGTTAACCGCGTCGCCCTGACAGCATCGCCGCGAGAGCGTCGACCAGTTCCCCGGCCCGCGCATCCCAGTCCGCCAGCGCCCCGCCCGCCGCCCGCGCGCCCTCCGCCAGCCCCGCCCGCGCCGTGGGGTCGCAGAGCCGCGCCATGGCGTCGGCCAGCGCCGGCGCCGACACCGCGGCAGCCACCACCCCGTCGACACCGTCCCGCACCTGTTCGGCCAGGCCGCCGACCGGCGTCGCCACCGCCGGCACGCCGAGCGCATAGGCCTGGCCCACGACGCCGCTCTGGCTCGCCTCCCGATACGGCATGACCAGGGCATCGGCGCCGACAAGCAGGGCGGGGATTTCCGCCTCACCGACCCATCGCGCCTCCACCGTCACGCCGGGGAGCGCCGCGAGGCCGGGGGCCAACGCCTCCGCATCCCCCTCCCCCACCACGCGCAAGGTCGCGTCCGGATGGCGGGCGTGCAGCAGCGGCCAGGCGTCGCGCAGCAGGTCGAGCCCCTTGTAGGCCCGAAGGCGTCCGAACATCAGGAAGCGCGTGCCCGTGGCCGGGGGACGCGGCGCGGCGACAGGGGCATCCGGCACGTGCGCCCCCAGGGTGACCCGCGCGACGGGCAGGGCGGGGCGGCGCCGGCGGATCTCGGCCGCCACGGCCTCGGACAGGACCAGCGCGCCGGTTGCGGCATCCAGTTCCCGGCCGAGGCGCCACTCCCACGCGAAGGCCGGGTCGCCCGGGTGCGGCAGCGCGTCATGCACCACGGGGATGAAGGGGATGCCGGCCCGGCGCAGCGCCGGCGCCACCAGCGGCGTCCAGAGATGCGTCATGACCGAGACCACGGCATCGGCCCGGAAATCCCGCGCCTGCCGCACCAGGCGCCGCGCCAGCAGCGGCACCCGCAGCGTCCCGGCCAGGAATGCGGCCGCCGAGCCATAGGTCGGCACCCGGTCCGTCGGCACGTCGAACGCGTCCATCTCCGCCCGTAGCTCGGCCTGGGCGGAGAGCGACAGGGCAAGGGCGGTGCCGGGCCGGCGCGCCAGGCCGGCGGCGAGGCCGAGCGCCATCTGCGCCCCGCCGCCGCGCCGGCCCCAATACCAGAGCAGGATGCGCATGGCCCATGCGTTAGGCCATGCGCTCCCCTGCCGGAAGGGGCGCGGGTCAGGCCGCCAGCATCCCCTGCCGCGGCGTGGCCCGCAGCGCCATCGCCTGCAGGACGGCGAAGCCGGCGACCACCAGCGCCTGCATCACCACGAAGGCGATGCCGAGGCCGGTCGGCGCGACCCAGCCCGAGACCAGCAGCAGCAGGCTGTCCACCGCCCAGCAGGCATTGATCCCGACCACCGCCCAGACCGCCCAGCGCGGCGGCGGCGCACCGCGCACCGCCAGCCAAGCGACCAGCGCGGCATAGGGCAGCAGGATCAGCCCCGCCCCGCGCAGCAGGCCCGGTGGCAGGCCGAGCAGGCCTGAGAGCGGGACGGCAACCGCCAGCAGCCCCGTGGCGCCGCTCGCCAATGCATCCGCCAGCAGCACGCGACGGAGGAACATCGGACGTGCGATCATGGCTCGTGTCTCCCCATCACGCATCGAAGAAGCCGGTCACGCTGGCCAGCCGCCCGTCGGGCCCGACCACCGCGAAATCCACGCCGCGCACAGCCGGGGTCCCGCCCGCCACAGGGGCCAGTTCCCAGCCGAAGCGGAGCCGGTCGTTGTGTGAGTCGATGCCGCCAGTGCGGCGGAAGGCGTGGCCCGGGAAGCGCTGCTGCACTGCCTCCGCCATGGCGCTGATCGCGGCATGGCCGTCGGCGGCCAGGGCGGGGTCGCGGTAGCTGCCCTGCTCATCCCATGCGGCCGCAACCAGCGCGCGGCGCTTGGCCGGATCGGTGGCGTTCCAGGCAGCGAGAGAGTGGTCGACGATGTCGTCATGCGAAGTGGCCATCGGTGGCTCTCCTCCTGCGCGCCGGGACGGGATGTCCGCGGCATGCCGGGAAGATCGCCGCGCCGGCTCGTTGCCGCGATTACGTGCCAGGTCATCGCCGGCGCTTGCCACGCAGCGCTCCGGCGGCTGTGATCGCGCGGAGGAACGGGGGATGCACGGATGGACTTCGAGACGCTGGTGAAGACGCGCCGCAGCGTGCGCGGCTACCGCCCCGATCCGGTCCCCCGCGCGCTGATCGAGGAGATCCTGGACCTCG
>JAIYAI010000624.1 GCA_027489135.1 Acetobacteraceae bacterium | reverse complement strand
CCATCCGCGGCAATGGCGACCAGTCCTCCGCCTGGCCGGGCTGGGCGGTGAGCGCGAAGCTGGAGGAATACCGCAACGCCTGGTTCGACGCGCCGAGCCTCGCGGCACAGCAGCAGGTCTGCCGCGACATGCAGCTTCAGTGCCTGCAGGACGTGCCGTCCATCCCGCTCGGGCAGTTCCAGCAGCCGACCGCCTACCGGACCAACATCCAGGGCGTGAAGAAGGGCTTCCCGACCTTCTGGGGCGTGCGGAAGACCTAACCCGGCACGAGTCCGTTCGCCTTGCGGAAGGCGGCGACGCGGGCGCGGTAGTGCGCCAGCACCTTCGCCGCCTCCGCACTCGCCCCGGCGCCGACGGGGAAGCGCAGGACGTTCTCGAAGGCGTCGTCGCTGTCGCCGCCGGACGGGTAGTAGATGCCGATCTCGATGCAGAAGGGCGGGCCGAACACCGACTCGGCCCGCACGATCGCGGGCAGGCCACCTTCCAGCGCGTGGAAGCTGTCGCCGACCAGCACCGCCTCCGGCCCGACGACGACGGTGACGGGCAACGGCGGGTCGTGCGGCGGCAGCTCATATTCGTTGCGGAGAGCCGTAGGGTCTGCGCGCCGGGCTTCCTCCAGCGCGCGGAACTGCGCCCAGCGCTCCGCGCCGACCTGCCAGCGGGCGATCACGCCGCGGCCGGCGAGGAGGTCGCGGTGCAGGCGCGGGTGGCTCCAGAACACCATCAGCCCGCCGAAGCCGCCGACCGTCGCCAGGATGCCGGCGACGAGGAGCAGCGCGATGGTCGTCGGCCAGTCCACGGTGTTGATCAGCACCACGGCGCCACCGATGGCACCGAGGCCGGTCAGCATCACCGCCAGCGCAAGCGCCTTCTTCCGTCCCGGATCGCGCATGCGGCCCCTCGCACCGTTGCGGGGGCGAGCTTAGCCCTCAACGCCGCTTCAGCGGCAGCAGGATCTCGGTCAGCCATTCCGCCGGCGGCAGGGTGCGGCAGTCGTTGAGGTAGTCCTCCATCGGGGGCGCGTCGGCGGGTTCCTCCCGGCTCTCCGGCAGCCAGGTGCCGTAGAGCCAGCTATAGACATCCTCCAGCTCCGCATAGGGACCCTGGAAACGGAGGACGGCGACGCGCAGCGCCGGCACCGCGCGGATCGTCACCTCGCCCTCCCCCTGCGTGCCGGGCGGCACGGTGATCCCCGCCTCGGATCGCAGGTCGGCCTCCGGCACGCTGACAGGATCGTCGTGGTAGAGCGCGATGAAGCGCGTCTCCGGCCCGATCAGCCCGCGCGCCCCGGCCCAGGGCATCAGGCGGTCGAAGACGGCGCCGATGCCGGTATAGGCGCCGCGATGCGGCAGGATGGCGAGGCGCAGGGCGGGTTCCTCGCGGATGGTGACGGCGTGCATGGCGGGGGTCTCCGTCTGCAGGGCGGGTCGGGCGATCGCGCCGATGCCCCCGCGCGCGCGATAGGCCCCGGGCGGGATGCCGTGTGCGGCGCGGAAGGCGCGGGTGAAGGCGGCGGCGCTGCCGAAGCCGGCGCGGCGGGCGATGCGGGCGATGGGCTGCTGGGTGCGCAGCAGTTCGTGCGCGGCACGGGAGAGGCGACCGCGCGCCAGGGTCTCGGCCGGCGTCTCGCCGGCGATCTCGCGATAGACGCGGTGGAAGTGGAAGGGGGAGAAGGCGGCGACGCCGGCCAGTTCCTCGAGGCTCGGCGTGCGGTCCAGGTTCGCCGCGAGATGCGCCATGGCGCGGGCCACGCGGCGGCCATAGTCGTGCAGGGTGGCGGTCTTGGCGGGCATGGCGCGCCCTATGCCATGCCCTGGCTTGATCGGTCTTGCGGGTTTCAGTCGATCCGGAGGCCGAGCCGCTGCACCACCCGGCGCTCGTACTCCGACTGCTGCAGGGTGACGGTGCGGTATTCCTCCGGGTCGTAGTACACAGCCGGCATGTCGAACTGCGCCCGCACGCGCTCATTCGCCGGATCGAAGAGCGCCTGCTTGAAGGCGTCGTGCAGCACGCGCACCACGCCGGGGTCCATCCCCGCCGGCCCGACCAGGCCATAGGCGGAGGTGCCGACGAGATCGACGCCCAGTTCCCGGAGCGTCGGCACGTCCGGGAAGCGCGGCGCGCGCTGCGGCGTCAGCACGGCGAGCAGGCGCATGCGTCCCTCCACCACATGCGGCGCCCAGGTGGAGGCATCGATGATGGCGTTCACCTGACCAGACAGCACGGCGGTGACGCCGTCGGAGGAGCCGCGGAAGGGCACATGCGTGAACTCCACGCCGGTGCGGCTGGCGAGATCCTCCATCAGCACATGCGGCGTGGTGGCGATGCCGCTGGTCGCGTAGGTCAGGCGGCCGGGGTCCTTCTTCGCCGCATCGCGGAACTCTGCCCAGCTCTTCCACGGCGCATCGGCACGCACGGCGACGCCGACCACCCAGCCGCAGAGCCCGATCACATAGGTGAAGTCCGTCGCCAGGTCCCATTGCGGCGTGCGCACCAGCCAGGGGCGGCGGATGACGGCCAGGTGCATCTGGCCGAGCGTATAGCCATCCGGCCGCGTCTCCTTCGCCAGTTGCGGGATGTGAATGGTGCCGGAGGCGCCGGGCTTGTTCTCGATGATCACGGGCTGGCCGAGCCAGCGCGGCGCGAGCTCCGCCAGGGAGCGCAGTTGCACGTCGGAGGAACTGCCCGCCGACCAGGGCACGATCAGCTTCACCGGCGCGCTGGGGAAACGCCCCTGCGCGCGGGTGACCGAAGGTGCGGCGAGTATGGCGGCAAGGGCCGTGCGACGACGGATCATGCGTGTCCTCCCGGTCGGCGGATGTCCTGCCCCGCCTGTCCCGGCGGAGAGCATGCCCCGGTCCGCGCCGACGCCGAAGCGGAAAGATGCGCGCTGGACCGGCGGGGGCGGCTGCCGGCAGGATGGCGCCAAACGGGGAGGAACCGGACCGATGATGACCCGCCGCGGCGTGCTCGCCGCATTGGCTGTGGCCTTGCCCTTGCCCGCCTTGGCGCAGGCCTGGCCCACGCGGCCGCTGCGCCTGGTCGTGCCCTTCGCGCCGGGAGGGGCCACGGATTTCGTCGCCCGCATCCTGCAACCGGCACTGCAGGAGATCCTCGGGCAGTCGATCGTCATCGAGAACCGCGCCGGCGCCGCCGGCAATGTCGGCATGGAAGCCGCGGCGCGCATGGCCCCCGACGGGACCAACTTCTTCTTCGGCAATGTCGGGACGCTGGCGGTGAACCCCACCGTCTTCGCGCGCACGATGACGGTGCGCCCGGCCGAAGCCTTCGCGCCCATCACGCTGGCCGGCGATACGCCGGACGTGCTGCTGGTGCATCCTTCCGTGCCGGCCAACAGCGTCGCGGAGCTTGTCGCGCTGGCCCGGGCGCAGCCGGGGAAGCTGAACTACGGCTCCCCCGGCGCGGGCAGCCTGAACCGGCTGGAATTCGAGCTGTTCCGGGAGGCGGCGGGTGGGCTCGACATGATTCACATCCCCTATGCCGGCGGCGGCGGGCCCGCAGTGGCGGCGATCGTCGCGGGCGACGTGCAGGCGCTGTTCACGACGCTGCCCTCGGCGATCGGGCAGGTCCAGGCCGGGCGGCTGCGCGCGCTGGCGGTCAGCACGGCGCGGCGGGTGCCCGCGGTGCCGGAGGTGCCGACGATGGTCGAAAGCGGCTTCCCCGATTTCGTCACTGGGTCCTGGCAGGGGATCCTGGCGCCCACGGGCACCGCGCATGCCGTGCTGCTGCGTGCGTTCGAGGCGATCACGACGGCGATGGCGCGGCCGGAGACCGTCCAGCGCCTGCGGGCCGGCGGGGTCGACCCGGTGACCAGCCGCAGCCCGGAGGAGTTCGCCGCCTTCGCCGCGCGGGAGGAAACGCGCTGGGGCGCCATCGCGCGGCGGGCGGGGGTGACGCTGGAGTGAGGCGCGGTTGATGCCGCGCAAGGGCAGCGGTGTGCATCGCCGCTAGAAGCCCCCTCGCCCTTGCCCTGCAGGCCCCTGCGCGGCAAGGTCCGCGCGACCTTCCGCCTTCAGGAATATCTTCCGCATGCCCGAGAGCTTCGACGTCATCGTCATCGGCGCCGGCCCCGGCGGCTATGTCGCGGCCATCCGCGCCGCGCAGCTTGGCCTGAAGACGGCCTGCGTGGAGAAGCGCGCGACGCTCGGCGGCACCTGCCTCAACGTCGGCTGCATCCCGTCGAAGGCGCTGCTGCAGTCCTCCGAGAACTTCGAGGAAACGGCGCATAAATTCGCCGAGCACGGCATCGTCATCGAAGGCTCCGTGAAGCTCGACCTCGCGCGGATGCAGGCGCGCAAGGCGGAGGTCGTCGGCGCCAATGTGAAGGGCGTCGAGTTCCTGTTCCGCAAGAACAAGGTCACCTGGCTGAAGGGCGAGGGCAGCATCCCGCGCGCCGGTGTCGTCGCCGTGAACGGCGCAGAATACGCGGCGAAACACATCGTCATCGCCACGGGGTCGGAGAGCACCCCGCTGAACGGCGTGCCGGTCGATGAGCAGCGGATCGTCACCTCGACCGGCGGGCTCGAGCTGTCGGAAGTGCCGAAGCACATGGTGGTCATCGGCGGCGGGGTGATCGGGCTCGAGCTCGGCTCCGTCTGGCGGCGGCTCGGTGCCGAGGTGACGGTGGTGGAGTTCCTCGACGGCATCCTGCCCGGCATGGATGGCGAAATCCGCAAGCAGTTCGAGCGGATCCTGGTGAAGCAGGGCATCAAGTTCCGGCTGAAGACGAAGGTCACCGGCGCGACAGTGGGCAATGACGGCGTGACCCTGACGGTCGAGCCCGCTGCAGGGGGTGCCGCGGAGACGCTGCAGGCCGATATCGTGCTGCTGGCGATCGGGCGGCGGCCCTTCGTCGCGGGTCTCGGGCTGGAGGGCGCAGGCGTCGCGCTCGACGAGCGCGGGCGGGTGAAGGTGGACGCGCACTACGCGACCAACGTCCCCGGCATCTGGGCCATCGGCGACGCCATCGCCGGCCCGATGCTCGCCCACAAGGCGGAGGAGGAGGGTGTGGCCGTCGCCGAGCGCATCGCCGGCCAGGCCGGGCATGTGAACTACGAGGCGATCCCCGGCGTGGTCTACACCTGGCCGGAGGTGGCGTCGGTCGGCCGCACCGAGGAACAGCTGAAGGAGGCCGGCATCGCCTACAAGGCCGGCAAGTTCCCCTTCACGGCGAATGGCCGGGCGCGGGCGATGGGCGATGTCGACGGCTTCGTGAAGATCCTGGCGGATACGAAGACCGATCGCATCCTGGGCGCGCATATCATCGGGCCGGATGCAGGGACGCTGATCGCGGAACTGGCCCTGGCGATCGAGTTCGGCGCGAGTGCCGAGGACGTGGCGCGCACGAGCCACGCGCATCCCAGCCTGAACGAAGCGGTGAAGGAAGCCGCGCTCGCGGTGGCCGGGAGAGCCCTCCACATCTGATTGTCCGTCAGGTCAGCCGGGCTGGTCCACCACCATCGCCGTCAGCCGCCGCACCACCGGCAGCACGACCAGGATGGTGGGATAGGCCACGATCCAGGACATGATCCAGGCGCGCGGCCAGTCGCGCAGCACCTGCGCGGTGAAGCCCAGCGCATTCACCGTCGAGATGCCGGAGATGACGAAGGTCATCATGGCCGTCAGGATCAACGGCATCACCAGCGCGCCGTAGCGCGCGGGCAGCTTGCGGAAGAAGGGTCTGGCGGGGGTCATCACTCGTTCCGCCGCGTGACCGCGGCACGTCCATCCTGTATGGCCGATGCCGCAGCCTGCCAAGCCGGTGCTGCACCGGGATCATGATCAAGTATATCGGCTCGAAGCGCGCGCTGCTGACGCAGATCCTCTCGACCATCGGCGCCGTCGCGCCCGAAGGCTGCGCCGTGCTCGACCTGTTTTCGGGGACGGCGCGCGTCGGGCATGCACTCAAGGGCGCGGGCTACCGCGTCCTCGCCAATGACCACAACGCCTACGCCCACACGCTGGCCACCTGCTACGTTCAGGCCGATGCCGACCGCTGGGCGGAGACGGCGCGCCGCATCCTGGACGATCTCGGCCGCCTGCCAGGCCGCGCCGGATGGTTCACCCAGACCTATTGCGAGGAGAGCCGCTTCTTCCACCCATCGAACGGCGAGAAGATCGAGGCGATGCGCGACGCCATCGCGGCGCTGGGCGCGGAGCCGGAACTCGAGGCGATCCTGCTGACCTCGCTGATGGAGGCGGCCGACCGCGTCGATTCCACCGCCGGGCTGCAGATGGCCTACATGAAATCCTGGGCGGTGCGCGCGCTGAAGCCTATCGCGCTGCGGCTGCCCGCGCTGATGCCGCGCCCGGCCGCGGGCGCCTGCCGCGCCCTCTGCGCCGAGGCCGAGGTGGCGGCGGCGGAGAGCGAGTGCCACGTCGCCTATCTCGACCCGCCCTACAACCAGCACTCATACCTGGGCAACTATCACGTCTGGGAGACGCTGGTGCGCTGGGACAAGCCGGAGACCTACGGCATCGCCCGCAAGCGGACGGATGTCCGCGCCAGGCGCTCGGCCTTCAACGGCAAGGGCAGCATCGGCCCCGCGCTGCGCCGCACCGTGGCCGCGCTGCGCGCGCCGGTGATCGTGCTCTCCTTCAATGACGAAGGGTATCTGTCGCGGGAGGCGGTGCTGGACATCCTCTCCGCGCGTCCCCACCTGCGCGTCCTGGAAATCCCGTACGAGCGCTACGTCGGCGCGAAGATCGGGATCCACAACCTGAAGGGCGAGAAGGTCGGCACGGTGGGACGACTGACCAACACGGAATACCTCTTCGTCGCGAGCGATCATCCGGTGGCGCTGCCTGGCGCGGCGGTGGCGGCATGATCGCGGGTCCTCCCGCGCCGGGCGCGCCGTCGCTGGCGCGCAAGGCGGCCGGCGTGTCGCTGCTGTTCATCGGCGTACTGGGCGTGATCCTGCCGATCCTGCATGGCGGGATCTTCCTCGCCCTCGGCCTCTTCGTGCTGCGCGACCAGTATGGGTGGGCGCGGCGCGGCATGGCCTGGATGCGGGAACGCTATCCCGGGATGTGCGACAAGGTGGAGGCGATGGAGGCACGGCTGATCGCGTGGTTCGAGCGCCAGACGCAGCGGGTGCGGCGGGCCTTCTCCTAGACCGTGATCCACGCGCCCCGAAGCGCGGATCACGGTCCGGGCATGTGGCTTGTCGCGTGATTCACGTCCTCGGCGCTTCCACCTCGGACGATCACGCTCTCGCCGTCAGCCCGGCTTCAGGCCCGCCCGCTCTGCCGCGGCGCGGGTCCAGGCGGTTTCCCGCTGCAGGAATTCGGCGAAACCCGCCGGCGTCGCCAGGCTGGGGGACGCCATGATGCTGCCCATGCCCTCCAGCCGCTGCCGCACCGTGGGGTCGGCGACCGCGGCCGCGACGGCGCCGGCCAGCACACCGGCGATATCGGCCGGCACGCCTGTGGGAACGACGATGCCGACGAAGGCCGCGGATTCGAACTTGGGCACGCCCGCCTCGTCCGCCGTCGGGATGTCCGGCACCACCGGCAGGCGCTCGGCCGCCGTGACGCCCAGGATGCGCACGGCTCCTTCCCGGTGCAGCGGCAGGGCGGTGGCGATCTCCGTGATCGCGCCGCTGATATTGCCGGAGATCAGGTCCGGCGTCAGCGCGCCGCCGCTGCCATAGGGGACATGGGTGATCCCCGCCCCGGTGGCGGCGTTGAACATCTCCAGCGAGAGATGCGCCGTGCTGGCAATGCCGGAGGAGCCGAAGCCCACCTTGCCCGGGTTGGCCTTCGAATAGGCGACCAGTTCCGCCACCGTGCGCGGCGGCAGGCTGCGAT